>JAPPBZ010000288.1 GCA_026702635.1 Bacteroidota bacterium | reverse complement strand
AATCCACGGGGTAAGGATGTGTACGTAGCAAGCCTTGTACAAAATGACATGTTCGTGGTTGATGTCGCTGCCGAGGCATTCTTTATGCGGAGGCTCCAAGGAGATCCACACACACTAGTGCAATTTGCTGTATCTCCAGATGGTCAGATGATGGTCGCGGGAGGGCAGCTCACCGGCGAGTTTCTCTTCTTTGACCTGTCGTCCGATCCTTTTAAGCCAGTTCCTGACGGATCCATCAAGGTTGGAATGGCACCTTGGCATCCTGTGTTCAGTCCAGATGGGAATTTTGTCTGGTTCGGCAACAAGATGGGCAATCGTGTAACGGTTGTAGATGTTGCAGAGCGCACAGTTGCAGCAACCGTTGACGGACTTTCAGAGCCTCATGGAGCTGCCATCTCACCGGACGGGCACAACGTATATATCTCCAACAACAATCTCAATGGAGCCTATTCGGGCCGATACACATGGAAGGATGGCCATCTCCCAGGGGTCATTGCAGTAATTGACTCGGAATCTCGTGAAATCACAAAAATGCTTGAAGTGGGGCCAAATCCGACTGGTCTTGGGACCCGCTAGGAATTGGGTCGCCCTTGGTCTTGCCCTTGCCTTCCTGTCAGGCTGTGCGACCACACAGACCACCCAGCAGGATCCTCCTGTGTTTCCCCCCTCCTATGTTCAGGAGATCTATGGGATTGAGGTATTTGGGGTGGATGGAGAGTTTCTTGATCATCCATTCCACGGTGGATTCAATCTGCCTAGGCCACAGTTGATTGATATTGATGGCGATCAGGACCTAGACTTGTTTGTCCAGGAGTTAACCGGCCACATCAAGTATTTCGAAAATACCGGCAGTACCACTGCACCCTCGTTTACCTGGCGCAGCGATCAATATCAAGATCTGGATGTAGGTGAGTGGTACCGATTCGTTGACCTCGATCAGGACGGCGACTATGACTTGATCGGCGAAACCGTCTTCAGTTATGTGCGGCTTTTCCGCAACGAAGGAACCGCCACCTCCGCTTCCTTTGCCGCGCCCCTGGATTCATTACTGGATGCAGACGGTGAACCACTCTTTATGGATCGCCAAAATATCCCAACCATTATTGACTTGGACTGTGATGGACTCCTGGATCTATTTATTGGCCGGGTCAGCGGGACGGTACTGCACTATGAATCTGTAGGTAAAGATGAATCTGGGCTCCCCAGATTTCGCCTTGTGACCGAGCGGTTTGAGGATATCGAGATTCTTGGTATGTTTGCTACCCTCCACGGCGCCAATGCTCTTTCGTTTCACGATATTGATCAGGACGGCGATGAGGATCTCTTTTGGGGAGATTTTTTTGAGCCGGGCATCTTACTGATCTCCAATACCGGAACCTGTGCGGAGCCGAACCTTCGCAATGAACCGGTTGCCTATCCGCCTGACGATCCGATCAAGACCAGCGGCTACAATTCTGTTCTCTTCGCTGATCTTGATGGGGATGAAACCGCTGAACTACTGTTCGGAGTGCTTGGAGGCGCATTCAACCCAAATACGTCTGCAGTGGACAACCTCTACTACATGGATCCGACACCGGAGGGGCTTGTGCTGAAAACAAAAACATTATTGTCGGGAATTGATGTCGGTGCAGATTCCTATCCTGTATTTGCTGATCTGGATGCAGACGGAGATCAGGATCTACTGATCTCCAACAAGATCTCAACGCACGATTTCAATACCGCCACAATCCACTACTTCGAAAACACTTCTGTGCCCGGACATCTTCGCTGGCAACAACGATCGCCGCTTCCCATCGGGGGCCACTACAACCTCGCACCTGCTGTGGCGGACCTCGATGCAGATGGAGATTTGGACATGCTGGTTGGCACCTGGAACAAGGGCAGTTTGTATTTCCGTAATGATGGGACCCCGAGTGCACCAAATTTTGTACTGGATGAAAGTAATACCGTAACGCTCACCCGTGGTAGTAACAGCACACCTGCCCTTGTAGATATTGACGCGGACGGAGACCTGGATCTTTTCATTGGCGAGTCATCGGGAGATCTGAATTTTTATCGCAATAACGGCAGCCCTAGCATACCGCAATTTGAGCTTGTCAGCGACGAATTTGAGGGCATTGACGTTGGGCGGCGAAGCGTCCCCCGCTTCGCCGACTTGGACGGAGATGGGGATCAAGATCTGATTTTGGGGCGCGAAGCCGATGGTGTTGTCCTCTACATGAATGAGGGAAATATAGAGGTACCCTTATTTGTTGAATCCGGTACACTTCTGGCTCCATTCCCAATCCTTGCGGTCCCCGCATTTATAGATATTGACACGGACGGAGACATAGATGTATTCAGTGGCGGGCTGGGTGGTGGACTACTATTTTTCCGCAATACGCAGTACTGATCCGTTAAAGCTGCTTGGAAGCCCAGATTGCCCTGCCCCATCCACACGATCCGGCCAAACGCCTACGAGTGGATTTGTTTATAGTTGGCGTACACCTTGTATCGCTGGTATATCGAATATGCAAGCACACATCCAACTAGTATCCCTGTCCAGTGATATTCGCCAAAACCCACGAGAAGAGATCCAAGTAACACCGAGACAACTGTAGTAGCCCAAAGCTGCTGCCTGGGAATCAGCTTGGATTCCTGCCATCTGAAGATCGCGGACCCAATAAAAAGAGAGCCAAGTACGAGTGCTAGTACCAAGGCTTCCATACTGTACTCCAGTATTATTCGGTAACGAGGCAAATGTCGGAGAAATCCTCAGCGCAAGTCCGGCATGTACAACCCCGACTACACAGTGCAAACCCGGCTACCGATATTCGATGCACTGTATTTAACCATGTTCTTTTTTCTTCTTGTTGTGGGAGTGAGATGTTCACCATGCCCACCACTACGTGCTGCATTTGCTCCAGCCTATCCATCTCACGGACGCGTGCCAAGGCACTTCCTGCTCAAGCGGTGGACAAAAATCCCTCCAATCCGTTCGTGTGGACCTAGCTACTCACCCACAACCACTAGAACTCCCGCACTGTGAGCAGACATAGCAAGCACCGCTGCGCACCGTAATCGCCCCACAGGTTGAACAAATCGGTGCATCGTCCTGATTCTGATACGCACCGTTCTCAACACCTACTGCTTCTACTGCGACCCCAACCGCTTCTGCCTTCTGGGGAGAACTCACCGGAGTCACCTCTGGTTGCGCTGATAGCTGTTTTACATCTTCTGCATCCCATTGTCCCTGTACATCTTCCTCGATATCCTGAACCGCATTTTTGATGACCTCCGGGATGACCGGCTTCTCCAGGAAGGTGAGTGACAGATACCGGAAAATATAATCCATGATGGACATCGCCATTGGGATCTTCCGATTATTCGTGTACCCACTCGGCTCAAAGCGCATGAAGCTGAACTTGGCACACAAATCTTCCAATGGTACTCCATACTGCAAAGCAATTGAGATACTCGTGGCAAAGGCATCCATCAGCCCGGAAATCGTTGATCCTTCCTTCGCCATCCGGATAAAGATTTCGCCTGGTAGTTCTGTATCAGGATAGAGCCCTACATGCAGATATCCTTCGTGACCACTAACACTGAATTTGTGTGTAAGGGCAGGCCGCTCATCAGGAAGACGCTTGCGCGTCGACTTGTAGGTGACACGGGGACTGACGATTTCCGCTTCCGCTGGCAATCCATCTCCCGAGGCAGCGTTTTTCGTGTTGCCACCTTCGGACGTGGACAAAGGCTGGCTACGCTTGGAGTTTTCGCGGTAGATGGCCAATGCTTTCAAACCCAGGTGCCAGCCTTCCATATAGGCCTCCCCAATTTCCTCTGAAGTGACCTCCTCGGGCATATTCACCGTCTTGGAGATTGCACCGGACACAAACGGCTGGCAGGCTGCCATCATACGAATATGCCCCATGAAGTGTACGCTACGGGTCCCGTTAAAGGGTTTGAATGCACAATCAAAGACCGGCAAGTCTACTTCTTTTAGGTCTGGTGCTCCCTCAATCGTATCATGCTCATCGATATACACAAGAATCTTCTCGATCTGCTCTTCATCATACCCTAGGCGTGTGAGTGCCTCCGGCACGGTGCGGTTGACAATTTTGAGCGTACCATCCCCCTTACCTGCCAACAACTTGTATTTTACGAGTGCGATATCTGGTTCAATCCCTGTGGTGTCACAGTCCATCATGAAGGCAATCGTCCCTGTCGGAGCAAGCACGGTTACCTGTGAATTGCGATAACCATAACGCTCCCCGAGTGTAACCATTCGATCCAATGATTCCTCCGCAGCGCTCCGCAGATATTCAGGGCAACTCTCATCAATCTCATTCGCAGCATCGCGATGCATGCGCATGACCTCGAGCATGCTCTCACGATTCTCTTCATAGCCGGCAAAGGGACCGATCTTGGGGTTGGCTGCGATCTCCGCACTTCGGGCGTATGCTTCCGCGTGTTCGATCGCCATGATCGCGCCAGCAACTGCACGCCCTTGATCACTGTCATAGGGGAGCCCCATGGCCATCAGGAGTGCCCCCAGGTTGGCGAAGCCGAGTCCCAATGGGCGGAAAAGATGACTGTTTCTAGCAATGCTTTCACTCGGATATCCGGCGTTATCCACAATGATCTCCATTGCAGTAATGTAGATCCGTACTGCAGCTCTGAAGCGCTCAACATCAAACGAACCATCCTCCTCTTGAAACTTGCGCAGGTTCAGGCTGGCCAGATTGCACGCGGAATTGTCCAGAAACATGTACTCCGAGCAAGGATTGCTTGAGTTAATGGGGCCGGTCGTTTTGCAGGTGTGCCATCTCTGGATGATGTCTTCATACTGCACCCCTGGATCGCCACAGACATAGGTTCCCTCGGCGATCTGATCAAGGAGCATGTTGGCATCAACCTGTCGGACCACTTCCCCTGTTGTGACTGTGCGGAGTGCAAACGGGGTCCCCGATTCCACCGCTTTCATGAAGTCGTCATCCAGCCGCACCGACTGGTTCACATTCTGAAACGCCACAGAACCATATGCCGGACCATTAAATGATCCGTCATACCCCTGCTCAATCAACGCCCAAGCCTTTTTCTCCTCCTCTTTTTTAGAGTTGATAAATTCCTCCACATCTGGATGCCAGATCTTCAGCGTCTGCATGATTGCAGCCCGACGTGTCTTCCCACCACTCTTGATGGTTCCTCCGGTTGCATCCTGTACGCGCATAAAACTCACCGGCCCACTAGGAATACCCCCGCCCGACAATTTTTCATGCGTTGACCGAAGTGTAGACCAATCTGCCCCTACCCCAGACCCAAACTTGAACAGACGTGCACTCTCACTCATCAATTTCCAGATATCATCAATCGAATCTTCCACGGAAATGATGAAACAGGCCGATCCCTGTGGATACTCGTAGGGGTCTACGTCCGCGACCTCCTCCTTTTCCGCATTCCAGCCCCAAATCTTTCTGTCTCCAGAATCGCTCACTCCATAGCGATCATGCAGACCAACGTTGAACCACACCGGCGAATTGAAGGCACCATACTGGTTCACACAAAGCCAGGTTAGCTCGTCATGGAACCGATCTGCATCTTCCCGGGTGGCGAAATAGTCCTGCTTGTATCCCCAGTCCGAGATGGTACGCGTCACACGATGAATTAATTGACGCAAGGAATGCTCACGTCCTCCTTCATCCGGCTCCATATGGATATTGGCCAGATCTCCATAGAAGTACTTCGAAGCGACTACATTCGTCGCCAGGGCACTCCAGTTTTTTGGGAACTCCACACCTCTTTGCTCAAATACAGACTCTCCTTGGGGATTTTTGATTGCGGCATCTCGCTTTTCCCATTCGAGCGAATCAAGTGCATTCTCTCCCTCGTTGGAGAAAACACGTTTGACAGACAGTCCTTTCTGGAAAGTCGCAGATGATGGCTTTGCAGTAGATTTGGCAGACGACGATTTCATGGCTAAAATTCAGGAGTTGATCTAAGTGTGTGGCGCTTGGGGGACAGTGCCCCAATGTGCCACATTATAAGGAAAAAAACTATAAATGTCATTAATATTTATGTTCCGATTCAGACAAAAAATTTTATTTTGTTCGTTTTCTGGAGAATTAGGCGGTTTTCGAAGAATATAATGCCGTTATTTCAACTCACTTTGTCCTATCCACAGAATCACACAAGATCGCACAGAAAATTCACCAGAAACTCACCATTCGCTGTGGATAAAAAACGAACCACGCCCCGTGTGCACGGGTAGAACTGCCCTCAACGGAGAAAAAAATGGTTGATTTTGACGAACGGAGCGCCTATCCCAAACCTTTGGATTTTGAGGTCATGCGCCCGGAATATGAAGAGGCTGAAGACGGGACCGTGATTGCCACAATCACGGTGAGCCCATTTGAAGTCACAGGCTCCAGTGTCTCGGAACCCGGGGCACGCCGGTCAGCAATTTATCAGGCACATAAAACGTATAAGACCTATCATCCCAATTATGAGATCCCCAGCCCGTTTCCTGATGAGTTCAGGGATCAAGAAGGGATTCTCTGGAAACGATTGAGTCCCATGGCACGCACGATGCTTGGGGATTACTCCTTTACGGATCCTGACGGAGAGGAAGACTACGCCAACATCGAGCAGATGCTGATCTGGGATGTGCGCCCCAGTGCATCAGGCCAGTAGCCGCGCTTTCATGGACTCCAGGTGTTCCAAAGCTGCATGGTGATCCTCAGGAAGGTCACCGGTCATGATTTCCTGCTTTAGGGCGTAGGCCGCGGGCCGTTCACTCACGCGCATGGACAACACTACCTCTTCATAGAGCTTGGCCCGGCGCAGTGCGTCATCCTTGATTTGTATCATCAATGCAAAAGCAGCATCATGTTCGTTCGGGATTTTTCCATCTAAAATTGCTTCACGGACTGCATGCTTGATAATCCCAACCGCCACGCCGGCCCTAATACCAACCACCTCCATTATCTCCTCTCCGTCGAGCGGTGGTTGAAAATTCCGGAGTTGATCCTTCGCTTCCACCTCTTCAAACTTACGGGCCACCGAATCAAATGCCCGCAGATAACGCCTCACGCGTTGCGGATTGCGGGATGTAATATCTGCCCGAACCAGAATCATCAGATCATCAATATCTTCACCGGCATCAAATAATAGTCGCCGGACGGCGGAATCTGTAACTTCATCATCTACAAGTGCAACTGGCCTATGATGCAAAGCCACCAGCTTTTGGACATACGCCATGCGCTCATCTGTCGGTAGACGCAGTTTCCTGAAAAGCTTTGGTACCATTCTCGACCCGCGATCTTCATGACCATGAAATGTCCAGCCACTTCCGGGAATAAAGCGTTTGGTTTGCGGTTTCCCCACGTCATGTAACAGCGCTGCCCAGCGTAACCAGTACCGGTCCGATGGAGCCGTTGCAACAACATTATCTACCACCTGCAACGTGTGATAAAAGTTGTCCTTATGGCGCTGTCCTGCCACCGTTTCAACACCTCTGAGCGCACTGAGCTCTGGGAAAAATTCTCGTAAAAGTCCTGTTTCTTCCAAAATTTTCAAGCCCCTGGAAGGTTCGGAGCTATCCATAATTTTATGCAACTCATCGGTGATCCTTTCCTGGCTCACAATTTCTAGGCGCTGCGCTTCCTGCTTCATCCCTTTTCGCGTCTCTTGGTCAATGCGAAAGCTCAGCTGAGTCGCAAACCGGGCAGCCCGAATCATCCGTAGCGGATCATCTGCAAACGTGACCCTTGGTGGTCTGGGGGTTCGAAGCTTCCCTGCATCCAGATCCATCAGTCCGCCAAATGGATCCAGAAGTTCTCCGAAACGCAGCTCCCCAGCGAGGCTGACCGCCAACGCATTCACTGTAAAATCCCGCCGAAGCAGGTCATCCTCAAGCGTACCATCCTCCACAATGGGCTTGCGGGAATCTTTTCGGTAGCTTTCGCGCCTCGCAGCTACAAATTCCAGAGCTACGTCTTTCACTCGAACTGCAGCCGTTCCAAATGTCGGATAGACATGAGCAACGGTGCCGTCCAGACGGGTACTTACCGCCCGGGCTAACTGGATCCCGGATCCCTGCCCCAGCGTCACAAAATCTATATCTGTCGTCAGACGCCCAAGAATTGCGTCGCGAACAAACCCTCCGACCGCATAGACCTCCAATTTCTGGCTCTGCGCTTCCTCCCCCACTGCTCTGAGCAATTCGTACTGGGGCAGTGTACGCAGTAATTCACACAGGTTATTCATAATACCCCCAATCCTGAAGGGCAAAGTTAGCCGACTTCCAGATTGAACGCTCCTGACGTCAGATCAATCCACAAGATGTACCCCAGAGAGAATCAAGCAATATGCTGCGAATAACTCAGACCTTTACTGCGAAAAGAATCAATTTCCGACCACAATAGAACCCAGCTCGCATTCATTGCAAGCCACCATCAGATGGCGGAGTGGCCACATTCCGACAAACGCATCAGCGGTCGATACCTGCCCACTCTGATAAATGGCCTGACGCTATCTGCCCCCGACGACCAGTGGTCGTGTAAACATCTGAGGTTCCTGAGAGCCGGTGAGTTGTAATCGCAGGATATACACTCCCGGTGCTAAGTCCGGTGCCAAAGAAAGCTCATGTGTCCCTGCGCCATAAGATGCCCTCTCTGACTCAAATACCTGACGCCCCAGCACATCGTATAACACCGCAGAAACGGATACTAACTCTGGAGTAGAGAACGATATATTGACCTCCTCTATGAATGGATTCGGGTAGGTCGCGAGCAGTTCTGATTCAATGTGCGTGCGTTCAGTCTCCACATTGACCGGGGACACCCGGTGGAATGTCATTCGATTTAGGTTCACTTCCTGGTCTGCAAAAGTTACTCGAAGGACGCGTCCACTGCCAGCTTTTAATTCAGGCGTACGCACCTGCCGGGTGACCCAGTTCTGCCAGCCTCCGGTATTGCCGACTTCGATCTCCCCGATCCGCTCGCCGTCCATGGAAAGGATTAAATCTGTCCCGGTTCGATCACCACCGCTTGCACTTGCACCTCGAATATCAATTTCATAGACCGCATCTTCCAGAATGTCAACG
>JAPPBZ010000335.1 GCA_026702635.1 Bacteroidota bacterium | reverse complement strand
GGCATCTGACTTTCATTCGCGTGCGTCGGAGACACATTTTCGGACGAGGCTCCTGGAAGGGCGCACAGAAGAGTCCTGTGAATGGAGTCTTGCAATGGCCATGAGTCGTATGGGGCTCCCCGTATATCACTGGTATCAGGGTGCAAACAGCCCCCAGTTGGATTACATTATGGGCATGACGGAGCATACCGAGAAATTCGAACAGGTTACCTGTGACTATTACACGGATCGCTTTATTTATGAAATTCGGGGGATCAAAAATCCCCGGATCCGCCAGTTCTGTATTCGATTGGCCACTACGGTGCTTCGAAAACGTGACCGGATGAAGGTCACTCCGTTTGTTTTACATTTTGGCTGGTTTCACGCAAAGCAGCCGTTCTATGATTTTGCAGATTGTATATGGGCGGAATTGACGGGCTCTGCTACGCTCTGAAGGTCAGGTTCCACCAGAAGAAGATGTACTCCCGTGTATAAGGGAGGCAGAGTATCAGGATCAATCCTGCAAGCAGAAGTAGGGGTAATGCGATCACGCCAAACGTTCCGCTATTGACTAACCCGCGGCGGGTCAGAGTCGCAAAACTTCGAGCACCGCGAATGATGCAGAAGATACCCAGAAAGGCCCAACTAAAAGCAAGAATTATCGCCAGTATATCATACTGGCCGCGATTAAGCCCCGGGGCAATCATGACCATCGGAAGCATCGCTCCCAGCGGCGTATGATTCATGGCGTTAATGGTGAAAAAATCTTCTACGGCTATCCCATGCAGTCTTCGTGCAATTAACGCAGCGAGTGAGTAGGAAATAAGGTTGGCGATCAGATAGATGGCAACCACAACGAGAACCAGCAGGTAAAAGTTAGAGGTCAGGTTGGAGATCTGGCCGAGGATATAGGGGCTCATCAATGCAGCAATCGCCTCAACCAAGAGCAGATCACCGAACGCCTCGACCAGGATCAATACCACGGCAGAAAGCAGAATTCCCTGTGTGACGACATAAATCAACGAGATATCCGGGGGAAGCACACTTTTACGGTAGAGTGTGTCCCGGTTGGCCCATGGATCCGCGGCATACTTCCAAACCAAATTGAGGAATCTGTCATACCACAGACCTAAAAGCGCGATGAGCAGGCAGGTAATCCAACTCAGGATTAATGGCCAGGGAACTGCTTGGCGAGGTCGATCCCCAAAATCAAATGCAAAGATCTGCTGCGTGTCTGTATAGATGCCCCGCAGCACATCAAACGCGGGTCGCTCTTGTCCCGACGTGTCAATCAGGCCCCACTGGGACGAGGTATTGTCGGTATCCTGCCATCGGTAAACGAAAATGACCTCCGCAGTAGTTTCGAGCAGTCGTGGCAGGTGATTTTCCAGGAAGCGTGCTTGCGACTGGGGCGAGCGCGCCTGGTACAGCCCAAACTTGTCGGGGTCAACTTTCTGTCCGACGCTCGAAAAACCAACGGGTGTGGGACGGGACCAATCCTCTATAACAGTAGCAGGATCAGGTTCTTTGCGCACATCCAGCAGAACCAAGTCAACATCAGCGGAACATCGGTCATCGGCTATAAATGCGGATGTATAGTACAGCGTGAGTTCCGGTGCCCATGCAGCGAGCTCTTTGAAGTATTCACAGGCCTGCGGGCTGCTGGTATCGCTTTTGATTGAGACTCCAAAGTGATGTGCGGACCGATACAAGTGGTATGTCTGGCGGGCAAGACTCAACTGGTTCTTCGCATACTCAAGCGTATCAAGAAGCGCAGGTGCAGGAAGGAAACGGATGGGCAGGTCCTGGAACAATAGTA
Organism: Bacteroidota bacterium; assembly: GCA_026702635.1. GTDB lineage: Bacteria > Bacteroidota > Rhodothermia > Rhodothermales > Bin80 > Bin80. The sequence continues at coordinate 7,312 of JAPPBZ010000335.1, read as the reverse complement.
GTCCGAGGGTATCCGCAACATGGAGCAGATTTCGATCTATGATTACGGGCAATCGAACGGCCTCCACGCCCGCCTCGTGGATTTTTAGAAGATCCTGAGTGGTAGGAGGTTCAGGTGTGTCCCAGACCACTCCCTTAAGTGGCATCGTCTGGCTGTACGTACGCTGGACGCATATACAACCCAAAAGCAAGCACAGGAGAATATACCCGCGGAGCATCTCACTTTAAAATGTCGCTACACTCCGCTGTCCTGCAAGGAAAACGGCGTTTGCCAGCAGGAGTCTTCCATGGTAGTAGAAGCCGCGAAAAATGGGGTTGTCGGCAAAATAGATCACCTCGCCTCTGCCGATAGATTCCATTCCCAGAATCAGTGATTGCTCCAGTGGTTCAAGCGCTTGTGTACCTGCAAACCCTGCCACCAGACTATTTTCTTTAAGAACGCCGACATTCCATCCATCTTCCAGCCATGAGAATGCACGCGGGTTGACTTTTAATGTGAAGTAGTCTCGTGGATACCCAAATGCCAGGGGATGGGTTGTGTCTAATTCCGTACGGAAGATGGCCCCGGGGATGTCCTGAGTGATTTCATGCCGATCACGGTCGGCATAGGGCTGGATCTCTGTATTCAGTGAATCTGCGTCGTCCTGATCGTCGGGTTTGCTTTTTAAACCGAATCCGTCTTTGTCTGCAAGGAAAGCTGCTGCCCTTTCGAGAGCAATCAGTCGTCCTCCTTCCCGGATCCAATCCCGGATTTCTTCTAGGCGGCGCTCGTCTAGTATATCGTTATAACTCCCGGAGGGCAGGATGATCACATCGTAGCGGCGAAGTGGTAGATCTGCGAAGTCGTCACTGTCTACTAGAGTGGCACCGTATTCGAGTTGCTCGTCAAAGAAGTGCCACAGCTGTCCGAGGCTGTAAGGGCTGATGGGTGTACCCGCAACGATGGCAACGCGAGGGGCTCGTATGAAGACGACATCCCCGGAACCAAAATCAACACCTTCTGTGACGCGTGTCGTGGTAACGGCATCCACCTGCTGCTTTGTGCGTCGTGCACTCTGAATGACGAGGGAATCAAAGGCCGCTCCTGCTCCCCCGCGCGTCATAATCAGTGTCCCTTCGTCATAGGATTGATTATTGATCTCGAACGGAACTTCTGCGTAGCGCACCTTCACCCCCTTTTGCAATAAATCCGCAAGTAGCCGCGCATCTTCAAAGCTTTTCCACTCTGCTATATAGGCAACAGGCTCAGCAGGGTGAGCACTGGCTACTGGCGCCGGAGCATTTGTCTCCCAGGCTATTTCCCGATCCAGTGCATAGGCCTCCACGCCGTAGACATAAGGGAGGGCCCAGGCGGTGATATCGTACGTGAGGGAATCTTCCAATTCCGGTTCCGGCTCAAATAGGACACGGGCCAGTACCCCTTTTGGCTGCGCAGCAGGAACGACCAGATCTCCCGGTTCAACCTGTAGTTCTTCCTCGGTGCCTGTGTGGTAAGCGAATCCATTTTCTTTACCAGCCGCGGCGGCAAACCCGTACGTGATTCCAAGCAGGTTTAGGTGGTTTGATATTGTGTGGACCTGATCTTCTTGTCCTGCCCGGCGGATCAGGTACGAAGCATGTACTCCGGTTGGTCCGGCAGCGGAATTGCGGAAGTACTGGGTAAACTGATCGATAATGCGGTCCCGCTCGTTTGCCGCAACCTCAATCGTAGACAGGCTCGTGGTGTAGTGGTGCTCAATTCGGTCAGCGAGGGTTAGAGTATCTCCCTCTGCTGTAACAATCCCGAGTCCGGCGCGTCCAGAGCCCGCCTGCTCGTATGTCATTCCAATTGCACCGTTGAACATGGGCCATGTGTCACCGTAGCCCGGATAGAACAGGTCAAAAACCTGCCTCGTGAAGAACAGCCATCCCTCCTGATCAAAATACCGGGCATGGTTGGCTCCCATCAGATCCTGGAGTTCCCGCTGCCATGGCGTGATATATTTATGGTATGGCACTGCTGCAGGAGCGAAATAGTAGGGGCTGTTTACGCTTTGCTCATGAAAGTCCACATGGACATGGGGCATCCAGCGATTATAGTGTTGCAATCGATGGCGCGTCTCCATCTGTGTTCCCCAGGCCCAATCCCGGTTCAGGTCAAAGTAGTAATGGTTGGTTCGTCCGCCAGGCCACGGCTCCGCATGTTCGCGGGCTTCTTCAACAACATTCGGGTGCCGTCCCCGTGTTCGGTGATAAAAATGGACATAACGGTCGCGTCCATCCGGGTTGAGGCATGGGTCAATGATGATCACAGTATTTTCGAGCCATGCTGAAACATCAGGATCTGTGCCACTGGCCAGTGTATGAATGACTTCCAGAGCGGCTTCGGTACTGACAGATTCATTCCCGTGAACGTTGTAGCTAAGCCAAACCAGTGCAGGGATATCTTCTGTCGGTGTTCCTTCCAGGAGTCCGGCAAGCTGGAGGTTTGCCGTGCGAATTTTCTCCAGATTTGCAAGATTGTCAGCAGAAGAGAGGATCACATATTGCAGAACACGGCCTTCATACGTATGACCATACTCAACGCGGATCACGTTTTCTGCAGTTTCTGCCACATGGCGAACGTAGTCCGTAACCCGGTGATGGGGCGTAAAGTCTTCCCCTGATCCATAGCCCAGAAACTCAGACGGGCTATAGAGCTGCGCCTCGGCAGAATAGATGAACGAAGCCAGTAGCAAAAAAGAGACAAGGAATTTCATAATGATTTAGTTAGTATGTGCACGGAATGCTTCAATGCGGAGTTGTGTGGTGACTCTCCCATTCCATCGGTTCTCTTCCACATAGCACAGAAGGTCCAGACCCTTTTGCTGTACATGGGCTTCTTCTGCGACCATGTAGTGCTGGCCCTGCTGGAAGCCGATTGCATCCATGGAAGTGGAAGAATTGGGGGACCGCAGCTTCATTTTGAGGTGATGTCCTCCACTCAGCAGACGAATTGACGTCGGATGCAGGTTTTCCATAAGGAAAAGGGGTGCCTCATTTTCTTTGCCAAAGGGCTGGCATAGCTTCAGTACACGCTCAAATTTTCCCGGGATCATCTCCATGGGCAATCGGGCGTCATATTCCAAGGAGGGTTCAATTTTCTGATCTCCAATCTGGGAGAGCACCTCGGCATTAAGTTGCGCTCTCAGGAGTGGTAGGTCGTCCTTCTTCAGTGTGAGTCCTGCTGCTTTTGCATGACCTCCAAATCGAGTTAGCAGGTCTTGGCAGCCGGTGAGAGCCCTCAGCATATGGACATCTCCCCAGGTACGCACACTGCCAAATATTTCTTCACCGTCTGAATTCGGGACATCGGTCAGCATCACGGCTGGCCGGGCAAATTCCCGAACCATTTGGGAAGCCGCGGAGCCCAAGATTCCAGGGTGCCAATCCGGGTGGTAGAGCACAAGGGCACTGGTGTGCTCGCCCGCCAGTTGTGTTCGGGCCAGCTTGCTGGCCACCGGGCGCAGCTCTGCTGCAAGAGTCTTTCGGGACGCATTGAGCTCATCAAGCTGCTTGGCGAGTTTTTGTGCATCGTCTTCCGCATCGGTCATTAGCAGTGCTAAGGCCTCATCTGCATGTGCCAGTCGGCCGGCCGCATTGAGTCGGGGCCCCAATTGCATCCCAATATCGGCAGCGGTCAGATGCTCCTGGCTACATTTTGAAACAGAGACAAGAGCGGTGAGTCCGGGATGCTCTGATGTGCGGAGGAGATTTAACCCTTCCCGTACCAGAACGCGGTTTTCCCCGACCAAGGGCATAATATCACACACCGTGGAGATGGCAACAAGATCAAGGTACTGGTCCGCGAGGTGGGCGGGTTTACCGAGGGCTTCAAAGGTGACCTGAATCATCTTGTAGGCCAATGCACAGGCAGAAATCTCCTTGATAGGGTAGATACAGTCTTTACGATTCGGGTTTACATGAGCGTGACAGATGGGGTGCTTGTCTTCATTCTCGTGATGGTCACAGATAACGAGGTCAATCCCGGCATTTTTTGCCTGTCGCGCAGTCTCTTCATCGTTGGTGCCACAGTCTACAACAATGATGAGTGAGCATTCCTTTGCGCGTGCCAATTCCACCCCGCTTGCATAAAATCCATGATTTTCTTTCTGGCGATGAGGGATGTAGGACGCCGTTGTAATCCCGTGGGATTTCAGGAATTGCAGGACGAGTGCGGTCGAAGTCACGCCATCGGCATCAAAGTCCCCATAAACTAGGACATTCTCTTTTTCTATGATGGCACGCGCGATCCGCTCAGCAGCCAAGTCCACATCTGCCAAGAGGTGTGGATCGTGAAGATCTTCTTTTGTTGCACGAAAGTAATCTCGCGCGGCATCTAGCGAATCAACTCCGCGCAGAATCAAAAAGCGTGTGAGCGGTTCTGGTAATGAATTCAGTGCATCACTGAGTAACTGCACATTGGTTGGATTTTCGATGGGACGCTCAATCCATCGCATGATGTATATGGCCTTCCGATAACGACCCCAATATACGACCGATCCGCGGGTTAATGACATTGATGGGATCACAGATATTCGGAAAATCGTCAACCCATTCTGCTACTTATTCCTACGGGCATTAGCCGCCTAGAGAGCTCTGAGAACCCGGGTTGCGTGCGCCGCAGAACTATATTTTCCGGGCCACTACAGCAAATCTCACCATTGCGTCATGGATATCCCGAAACACGCGGACTCGAAGCACTGCTAGAGTAAAATACAAGCTGTGTTGAGTGAGACTTGGATTGACACGCAGGGTCGGTTGGCTTGACTACGCACATAGTCCTGGTTACGCGATGGACTAGTGTGAGGCCTCCGAAGTCTGATTGATGGTTATATTCGGTTGGGAATGACAAGGCTTGGTTGAAGAACCTGCGATGCTGTAATTCCCTCATTTTTCATAAAACCTCTACCAGCCTCTTAGATTCCAACAACGGTGACAAAAGAAATTTCATTGGATACTCCCGTTCTTGAGGAGGGGCGCCACCCATTTTTTATAATCGCTCCGCTGTGGTTGACTGCGTTTATCGTAAGCTGCCAGCTCTTTATAGTATCACCCCTTTTACCAATCATTCAGGATGAACTCCTCAATCGGACTCCTCCGACAGATTTTGCACTTGGCTTTTTGGGCACCGCCTATTCGGTTGCGTTAGCTTTCTCTACGCTGATCGTTGGTCCGATCTCTGATCGTGTAGGACGACGTCGCGTATTAGTTGTCGGGACCGCCCTCATCGCTGCGGTACTGCTCTTGCATGGAGTAGCAGTTCATTACGAGTCACTCCTAGTCATGCGTGCGCTCACTGGGATGGCGACGGGGGTGTACAGCGGTAGCATGGTCGCATTTGTGGGTGACTACTTTCCCTATAAACGTCGCGGGTGGGCAACCGGGTGGATCTTGACCGGCGTGGCATGTGGTCAGATTCTTGGGATGCCAGCAGGGATTCTATTGGCAAACGCCTATGGATTTCAGACCCCATTTATTGTTTTTGGTGGGTTGATGGTCTTGGCGAGTGCAATGGCCTGGTGGTATCTGCCGCAGCCCAACGTGAAGTATGATGAGGTGCCATTTTCCATTCCCGCTGTGCTGAGAACCTATGCCACACTTTTGCAGAGCCGAGGGCCGTGTGCAGGGGTTGTAATCTATTTCCTTCTCTTTGCAAGTCTCGGCGTATTCCTGTTCTTTTTCCCAAAATGGCTGGAAGAGGATGTGGGAATTTCGATACAGCAACTGGCCCTGCTGTTTGTGATCGCGGGAATCGGAATTGTTGTAGGGACGACCTCGGGTGGAGTTCTTTCGGACCGCTTCGGACGGAAGCCAATCTTGATTTTTGCATGCGGGGCTCTGACCCTTGTGCTCCCATTTGTGACCTTTTGGGTGCGAGGATTTACAAGTGCGGCCGTGTTCACTGCAGTGATATTGATTTTGGGGGCCATGCGCACCGGGCCGATCATGGCACTGTTGACGGCACTCACAGCACACACGCAACGGGGTTCCATGATGGGACTGGCCATTGCATCTGGGCAGCTTGGGCTGGGGGTGGCGACAGCTGCGGCCGGGTGGCTTTATGAACACCCAGGCTTCCCATACAATGTGCTTGCAGCGACCATTGCAGTCGTTCTCATGGCCTGGGTGGTCTGGCGTCTGCTTCCAGAGCCTACAGAAGCTTGAATGAGATCCCGGCGGCCAAGGACTGCTTCCTCTGGATGTAAGGGGAGAGGTCTCTGTCGAAGAGTGCAGTGTATTCCGCGTTGACCTGAAGCCATGAATTAACCTTCATGGTCAGTAAGGTCTCCCAGATCGTGTCAGGTGATTGCTGATTGAAAGCAATAAAGAGGGTCAGAGTTGACTTCAGATCCACATTGGGGAAGATCGTTCGATCAAAAATGAACAGCCCCGCAATCCCCATCTGCCAGCGAAAAGGTGTATCCGGGGATACCTTGTAGCGACCGCGCAGGCTGCGAATGGTGACGATGGTTTCCTTGGCAGCGATCCCCAGTTGCAGATCAAGCCAGGTCTTGACTGGGTAATCCAGGCCAATGGACTGCGTGAAGGTTGCAGGAGATAAAAATCCAGAAATTCTCAGAGCATCTGTCCCCGAGTCTGTCTCGTTGTACTGATAGCCATCCGCAAACTGGGATCGAAAATCGAACGTGATAGCAGGACTTAGCCGCCCGAAGACAGGGACTCCGGAAAAGCTGACTGCACTTCGCACATGAATCAGATCCTCCGACTTGCGCAGTTCAATCCCATTCTGTTTTACGATTCCAAACGCAAGGCGGACCTCATGCTCCTGTGGGGCTCTTCCAGAAATCCTGGCCGCTTGAGCATGGATGCCCGTTCCCAGTGCGAGAGAGCTCACGCCGCCATCGTGCCATCGCCGGAATCCAATCTGGGTAAAGGAAACCGATCCTTGCACCTCGGTAGTCCAGGTGGAGTCGGACTGCGCAATACTGCTGGGCGCAGTGGATCCCAAAAGGACCAATAACAAGGTGAGTCTATACACGAAGCCTGTGGATAAGGTTAGTGGGCCATACTGACGCGAAGGCGGTTACGAGCACGCTCCAAAGCTCGTTCTGCCCGGATCCGGTCAATGTCTCCAGATCTACTTCTGAGGCGTTCCAGTGCCCGCTGTTCTGCTTTCTGTGCGCGGTCCGTGTCAATGTCAGATGCCGGTTCTGCAGTTTCTGCGAGAACCGTGACGATGTTTCCAATCACCTCAATGAAGCCTCCGCTGGTGGCGAAGGATGCCTTTTCTGCGTCGGCCAGTGTCAAGATCAGAGGCCCCACATTCAAGG
>JAPPBZ010000277.1 GCA_026702635.1 Bacteroidota bacterium | reverse complement strand
GCCTCACTGTGCGTCTCACCCTCGTTTGCCTGGAGTGCATGTTTCGCGACGAAATTGCTCACCTTCGCCAGTTGCCTTGTTTCACTGGGTACAACGAGTGTATGAGTAATGGACGCACGGCCCATGGTTTAGTCCCCCTGTATCGGTTGAATCCCTTGCTCAAAGAGGGAAAGGGCCTCTTCTTCTGTTTCGACAATATGGTAGATCTTCGGGAATCCTAAAAGGTCGAATACATCGAAAATTCTCGGTTTCAGGGCGCATATTTTGATGTCTCCGCCCAAGGTGCGGATTTCTTCAATAAATGCCATAAATACGCCGAGCCCCGCACTGGAGATGTAGTCAAGTTCACTCCCATTTACGATGAGATGCGACTTTCCTTCATCTCGACATTTTTTAATGGCAGACTCCAGTTCGGGGGCTGTGTGGGCATCCAGCTCCCCACATACGGCCAATATGGTGGCAGTACCAGCATCCCGGAATGCAACAGAAAAATTACTCATAGGCAACTGTGGTCAATAGTAGGTAATGGTCTTAAGTTAAAGCAAGGGGTCGTCTTCGGCATCATGCGTTGCAGGCTCAGGGCCATGCCATTTGATGATCAGTAAGGTGAGATCATCAAGATATTTCTTTTCTGCCCCCAGGAACTGGTCTACAGTTTGAAGTACAGCGTCATGTACTCCCTGTGCACGCTCATACCGGGCAGACTGAATACTTTGTAGGAGGCGGTCATATCCAAACTCTTCCCCTTCAGGGTTCCGGCTCTCGGTCACACCATCAGTGTACAGAGCAATCAGGTCGCCGGGATTGAATACATGTTGCTTAACCTCTAGCGTTTGTGCGAACAATTCACTACGATCCAGCCCGATCCCTAATCCGCCGGAGCGCAAAAGCATTGTACGACCGGTCACATCTACAAACGCTGCGGGGGGATGCCCTGCACGCGCGATGGAAATCGCGCCAGAGTTGCAGTCGAGGACTCCATAAATCGCGGTTACGAAAACATTCTTTTCGAGTGATCGCCCCAGTGCCTTGTTCACATGACGGAGAAAATCATGAGGATCTGGGGCAATCTGGGCCACTGCTTGAAAGATTCCCTGCATTTCAGCCATGTAGAACGCCGCCGAAGTACCCTTCCCTGAGACATCCGCGATGATAAAGGCCAACTTTCCATCGCCCAATTCAAGGAGATCATAATAGTCTCCACCAACCTCTTGGGCCGCGGTGCTGGAGGCCGCCAGACTCATTGTAGAAAATCTGGGCATTGTCTGGGGTAGCAGGCGTCGCTGCACATCATGTGCGATAGCAAGCTCACTTGCAAGACGTTCACGCTCAAATTGTGCTTCCAACAGGCGAGCATTTTCGAGTACAAGCGTTGCCTGTGATGCAAAGACCCCGATGGATTCGATGTCTTCATTCTCAAACGCATGGGCAACATCGCGAGACACAAACAGGGTTCCGAGCACCTCGGTACGGGTTGTGAGCGGAATCGCCAACAGGCTCATAATCCCACTTGTTTTTCCGTTCTGAATTCTGCGATCAGAGGAGGTGTTTTGGATGGAAACCAAGGTGCGAGTTCTTGCGGCCTCACCGTGGATAGCATCCACGTCACATACGTCATCCGCAAGCGATGCTTCGATGTTGTGTGCGGCCACAATTTGGGGTTTCAGGGACCCGGACTCCAATTCCCGTATGGTCAGCCATGCCGCCTTTCCACGCCCCGAATCAACGGGTGTTGAAACGACCCAGTGGTAGAGTTTTTCAGGATCTGCCATTTCACGTACCAGAACCGTTAACGCCTGCATGGCTGCCATTTCGTCCACGCTTCGCTGATAGTCTCCAATGGTGGGTAAATGGAAAATCATGGACAGCACGGAGGTCAGTGCGTAAACAAACCCAAAGGTGATAAACAGAACAGTGACCAACGTGAGCGGGCGACTGAAAAAATCCAGGAAGTAAATAGGATAGGACTGTTCAGTGATTGGGCCGAAGGTAAATGGGGGAACCAGAAGGAGCAAAGTGGCAGAAGTCAAACAGATCACGACAACTCCCAAACCGAGTGTGCCCATCTTTTGCTTTACGGGCAAACGGAGAATCCACGCAAGACGGATTGTATTCAGAAATATGAATACGACGGACCCTATGGCCGCCAGGACGGCGAAGCCAGCCAGAGTGAGAACGAGAGGAGAGGATTCAAGATCATCATGATGGAGTGGGGCCCAAGTCACGAAAGTGAGGCTGACGAAAAGCATCATCAGGAACCAGTTTCGTTCACTTCGCCGGGTACGACGGAATCGAACCAATTGTCCGAATCGCTGAACCAAAATGAAGCCCAGTCCTGCGAGGATCGTGCTCAGAAGGGCGCTCTTTACGTGGACGATTGGGGCGGCAGGGGTTTGGGATTCGATAAAGAGCCCTGGAATGTGAAGGATCAGCACGACCAAGACAAGTGCAGCCAGAATCGTCAAAATTGTCCGCCAGAATATTTGAACAGGTGGCAGGTGCGAATTCTGAGTCGTACGCGCAATGGTGATCCACAAACAAAGAAAACAGACTGCCAATGCCGCCTGATGAAGGATTGTCGTACTCACCGGAGCCGTCTCGCCGACACCTCCCATATAGGCGAATATGGTCGTGCCGCAGAGAAACAGGACAAACGTAATAGGGGGAATCCAGCGCCACAAACGCTTGAACAGTGCAACGAGCGCCTTTCTTGAAAGAACTCTGGAAAAACTGATTTGGGGTACCCCGTCAATAAAGTGCCTGGAACAAGTTATTACCTGACTTGGAAAAATTTGTTACAGATAGGCAGAGAGAGCAACTTTGCTATGGGAGTTACCGTAAGGGCTTGTAGTAGTGATATTTCGCGGTCATGAGTAATTGGAGTCGGTTTCAGGTCATATTATTAGTGTTCCTGGGTTTCTTGGTAGTCGTGAGACTGTTTTCCGAGTCTCCGCCACCTCATGGAGCAATCATGCTCTCCGATCTTGATGTGCGTGAACTAAAACAACAGGCTTTTCAGGTCTCAGGACCTTTGCAGGTTGTGATTAATGCAGTTGGTTCCATTGATGAACGTCAAGGAGCAACTGGGCTGGCCGCATATTCCTGGATTACCCGTGCTCATACGGGAGAGGTTGTGTGGTCCATGAATGCCGCGAATACGAGGCAGAAAGGGTCTATCGCTTATGTGGATCAAGAAGAATTGGAGCTGGATACAGGTTCGTACATTTTGAATTTTGCTTCGTACGGCCAGCTTCAGCGTCGCTCAAATTTGACGTTTCGAAAGGATCGCCGAAAGTGGCGCGTGACGATTCATTCGCCGGATAGCAAAGATGCGTTGCGGGCGATCACACGCCCTTTAGGGGACAACTCTGACAATGAGACTTGGGATGCTGTATCTCTGCGCGGTGAAGAAAAGAGAGAGATCCTTTTTGAAGTTCATCGTCCGGCAGAATTCGAGATTCATGCGATCGGCCAATTGGGTAGCCAGGACGAAGTGCAGCCGGTGGATTACTCACGTATCGAGGATGCAGTGAGCGGGCACGTCGTATGGCAGCTTTCCCGCGATAACACAGATTGGGCGGGAGGAGTACAGGAAAATCGAATTTTCAAAGGTCAACGCGTTCTCCCCCCGGGTGTCTATCGCGCCATCGCAGTGACCAACAGTGCGCACCACTATGATAGTTGGGTAGGGAATCCCCCATTTTACCCTCAGGGATGGGGATTGAATATACGCACCTCTGATACAGAAGAGGTTTCTACGTTTGATCCCTGGATGCAGCGTGATCCGATCATCCGTGTCACCCAGGTTGGGGATGACGAGCAGCATGTACAACCTTTTGTCGTGGAGGATACGGCGGCGGTGGTACTCTACGCTCTGGGAGAGATTACAGGTCCCGACAACGGATATGATTTGGCATGGCTGGAAAAGCAGGAAGGTGCGGGAGAATCAAGAGTGCAGTGGCAGATGTCCTATGATAGTTCTGTACATGCAGGTGGGGCTCGAAAGAATCGAAAGGAGATTGAATTTCTTAGGCTAGAGCCCGGAGTCTATAGACTGCACTATGAATCGGACGGCTCTCACTCGTACGATGACTGGAATTCACCTGAGCCAGACTATCCTGAGCGATGGGGAGTTGCGATGTTTCCAGTTCAGAGCCAGGGTGCTGCAATCACAGTTGGGGCGTCTCCCGGGGTTTCTACTGTCCCCCAATAACACAACCGATCTACAGAGGTTTTGTACCTTTGAGGTGGCTCAGAATCGTGAGCATTCATCTATTCGGGAGATCACCATTGAGGTAGGGCTTGAAGCTTGCAACTATTGACGTCGGGACAAACTCTGCAAAGCTTCTGATCTCTGAGTTGACTCCCAGTGGTAAATTAGAACCACTTGTGGAAGAGCACCGAATGATTCGGCTTGGAGAAGGGGTAGATGCGCACGGCATCCTCAGAGAATCGGCCATTGAACGCCTTGTTCAGGCATTACAGGGATTTCGTTCTACAGTGAATCAGTGGCAAGTGGAGAGGTGTGTTGTGGCAGGAACCAGTGCTTCTCGGGATACAGGCAATAAAATTGTCACGATCATAAGAGAACGAACAGGATTGCACTATGAAATACTCTCGGGAGAGCAGGAAGCAGATTTAAGCTACGAAGGGGCAGTTGCTGGGCTGCCCAACGTTGCGGGCAGGATCGTTACATGTGATATAGGTGGAGGCTCGACAGAAATTGTTGAAGGAATGCCGGATGGTCGCATCCTTCAGCGATTCAGTTTGGATGTTGGCTCCGTACGTATTACAGAACGATACTTTTCTTCCCAGCCTCCCGACTCCAATGAACTAAAAGGAGCCACAGGATTCATTAAAAAATCGCTGTCTGAGTTACCTTTTTCGGGAAGTCAGACGGAGCTCCTTGTCGGTGCATCAGATGTACATCGTCTTTTACTGGAGTTGCAACATGAATTGAGTGCAGGAGAACTTCCGATAAAATTTGACAGATTGAACCCGAATTGGAGACGACTCCAGGTGAAAGAGGAGCATCCAGATAAACTCTCATGTACTCAGGTAAAGTGTTGGCTAGAGTTATTGACTCGTATGACAATGTCTGATGTTCTGGCCCTGAACCCAAGAAGGCTTCACGGCAGAGCTGATGTATTTCCTGCTGCAATCCTGATTTTCCTGGAAGTGATGAATATGCTGAGACAAGAATCAATCACAGTGAGCCCGTGGGGGCTATGTCATGGCATGGCGTTGAGAATTTTCAAGACGGGTGCAATAAAGTAGCCGTGGACATGAAGGAGTGATCGAGCTTGAAGTTGCTTAGACTACACAGGAGAATGCATGGAGCGAATCAGGACGGTATGTCCGGTATCAACAGGAAGCAGATTTTCCTATTTTTGTAGGGAGAAAGCGTTGAAATGCGAATCAACTCATCGAATCATTGAGGTAAAAAGGGGGGATGAACCGAAAAATGATCAGACGTAAAGCTGTTTATCAGGCCTTGAGTAAGATACGTGACCCGGAACGGGACAGTGATATTATTCGGCTTGGTTCTGTAAAGGATGTCGTGATTGATGGCCGATCCATTGCATTTAAGCTCTCTATTTCCCAACCGGGGACGACATTTTCTAAAACGGTTGTCCAGCAGTGCAGAGAAGCGATTCGGTCTGAGTTTGGAGAGGATGTGGAAGTTCAAATTGAGTTAACCTATTCCAAGGGGCGTGCACAGCAGGTAAAGCTTGGAGCCCGGCACATGATTGCCATTGCTTCAGGTAAGGGGGGAGTTGGGAAAAGTACTGTAGCAACTAATATCGCCGTAGCTCTTGCAGCGGAAGGCTATCGAACAGGATTGGTAGATACAGATATCTACGGTCCAAGTGTTCCAGTGATGTTTGGGCTGGAGGGAGAGAAACCGCGTGTCAATGATCAACGAAAAATCGTTCCGATCATCAAACATGGTGTGCATGTACTTTCAATGGGGTTATTAGTGGATGATTCTGAAGCCGTGATTTGGCGTGGTCCAATGGTCTCCGGGGCTGTTCGACAGTTCCTGAACGATGCGGAGTGGGGAGACCTTGATTTTCTGCTGCTGGATTTGCCGCCGGGTACAGGGGATATCCAACTTACGATTGTGCAGACCGTCAATTTAGCAGGTGCCGTCATTGTCTCAACGCCACAAAAAGTGGCCCTGGCGGATGCAAGGAAAGGCCTGGTGATGTTTTCAAAAGTAAATGTGCCCGTTCTGGGGATTATTGAGAATATGGCTTGGTTCACCCCTGCAGATCTCCCCGAGCGCAAGTATTATCTTTTTGGGGATGGTGGAGCCGACCGTCTTGCAACCGAAACCGGCATTCCACTGCTCGGTAAGATTCCTTTGGAGGAGTCTCTGCGGGTTTCAAGTGACGAGGGGTGCCCGATTGTGTTATCGGCGCCTTCCAGCGGATCTGCCCGGGCGTTCCGATCTATTGCAGATAGGATTGTCACATCATTGGCAGAGAGAGAAACTTCTCCTGTGTCTCCACTTATTGAGTATCAATAGGCTCAAAAATCTACCCTGTGATGTCCAGGTATGATCCAAATTTGGATGCTGCTCTTCGCCAGAAAATAGAAGATGGACTTGATTCTATTCGTCCTTATCTTGTTGCTGATGGTGGAGAAGTTCAGCTACACAGAATCACAGATGACATGGTTGTAGAGCTTAAGTTACTCGGTGCCTGTGGTACATGTCCAATGAGTACCATGACATTACGTGCAGGGATTGAGCAGGCATTGCGGCATGCTGTGCCACAAATTTCACGAGTGGATGCAGTGTGAGGCGCTAACATAGTAGGGCATCAGAAAACACAAACTCAGGATAAGATGAATCAAAAAGGACTTTTGGCAGGCATTCTAGCCTTGACCGTTTTTATTGGACTGCAGCCTCTGTCTGCTTCCGCACAGATGGAATTTCAATATCAGAGGGGCAGCCTCTTGAATCCATTCTCGGGACGTCATCATGCAACAAATATCCTCACGTTCCAGCATGCAGGTAGCTGGAAGCTGGGGAGGACTTTTTTCTTCATTGATTTTTTGGATGATGTAGAGAATGATGGATTTAACGACAGAGATTTTTATGGAGAATGGTATCCATCCTTGAGCTTCAGCAAGCTCTTTGGTCAAGACATCAAGATGGGCCCCATTGTAGACGTCTCTGCGGTTGGTGGCTTGAATTTTGACGGAGATGTTAACGTTCTCAAGTTTCTACCTGGTGTGCAGCTTTCGTGGAATATCCCTGGATTTATCTTCGTGAATACGGATTTCGCCGCAATCGTGGATTATAGCGACGGAACACGACATGATACCGGATTCATGTTTGATATCAGTTGGCTCAAGGTATTCAATATTGGAAGCCAGTCTTTTTCGTTCATGGGACATGCCGAGTACATCAGTTCAGTAGAACTCGAGTATGACACAGGGACGATTGAGGCATGGATTCTGGCGCAGCCACAGCTGGTATGGGATGTGGGGAATCTGTTTAAGTCGCCAGGCTGGCTCCACATGGGAGTTGAGCTTCAGTACTGGTCAAACAAACTAGGAGTTGACGGTCAGAATGAGTTCCGCCCTGAGTTTTTGGTTGTCTGGCGCATGCAATGAGTCTTCTCATGGGTGAAGGAGAGACATCACATTTTGTTGACACCGACCGAAGGCCTTCCATTTAATATTCTTGATCAGCTCGGTGGCGATTTCGCCCACTACCCGAAGGTATTGGCTGACGTAAACGCGGAGCTCGCGGAACGTGGCCTCGAATCTTGGGAGTCCCTCAATGTCGAGGTGCCCATCGCCGTGGCCCATAGTACCACTTTCCCCCGGCTCGACTTTGTTGTGCTGATTCCCATTTTTATTTTGTATAATTCTGGAATCACTTCAATTTTTCAAAATGACACCTGAGACTCAGTTTGTTCTTAATTCGTTCGGTTTTCTTATTTGGGGAGCCCTTGTAATGTGGATGGCTGCCGGCTTCACGATGTTGGAGTCCGGGTCGGTCCGCACCAAAAACGCATCCGTGATTTGCCTCAAAAATCTAGGCTTATACGCCATAGCAGCCTTAGCCTATTATGTTATCGGTTACAACCTGATGTATACGGATGTGTCCGGTTTCATTGGGAGCTTTAAGCTGTTTTTCAATGCCACCCCAGAAGAAGTCGCTCTGGTCGGTGGAGACTCAAGTGTACATGAGGCGGTCGTAGACAGTGGGTATTCCCAAATGTCGGGTTGGTTTTTTCAGATGGTGTTCGTGGCCACTACCGCATCCATCGTGTCGGGTGCGTTGGCAGAACGGATCCGGTTATGGGCCTTTTTTTCGTTCGTGCTTGCTTTGACAGCTATTGTATACCCGATTGTTGGCGCATGGACTTGGGGAGAGGGTTGGCTGTATGAGCTAGGCTTTTCGGATTTTGCCGGCTCAACGATTGTCCACGGTACAGGAGGATGGGCTGCACTTGCAGGGGCAATCATATTGGGGCCCCGTTTGGGCAAATTCAAGAAGGATGGTAGCGTAAATCCGACGCCACCCTCCAGCGTCCCAATCGTTACTTTAGGTGTGTTCATTTTATGGTTTGGCTGGTATGGATTCAACGCTGGGTCTCAATTGGCTTTAGCAGGAACCACTGACTTAATTGCTGCTGCGGGAATTGTCGCCAATACAACCCTTGCGGGTGCTGCCGGGGTCTTTGCGGCGATTGTCGTTTCGCGTCCAATATTGGGTCGATTTGATATGTTTGCGATCTTGAATGGTGCGCTGGCTGGATTGGTATCCATTACAGCGGCCCCCACGATGCACCATCATGGGATTGCCATTCTCATTGGTTTTGTCGGTGGTATCGTTTGTGTCCTGGCAATCAAATTATTGGACAAACTGAAGATCGATGATGTTGTCGGTGCAGTGCCTGTTCATCTCTTTGCAGGAATTTGGGGAACGATTGCGGTTGCATTTACTGTGGATGGGACAAGCTTCGGGGTCCAGCTTTTAGGGATCGTAGTAATCGGAGCTTTTGTTTTCACTGTTTCATTTGCAGTGTGGAAGCTGATAGATGTTCTTATTGGAACCCGTGTTTCAAAATCTGTTGAGCGTCTTGGACAGGATACTGCGGAGTTGGGTGTGGATTCCTA
>JAPPBZ010000008.1 GCA_026702635.1 Bacteroidota bacterium | reverse complement strand
CCGGCTTGCTTACACGGAACCATTGGGAGAATTCGTGCAACTGCAGTTTACTTACAGCCCCACCTATAATCGCAATGTGTCCGACCGGTCTGCCTACATGCTTGACCTGAGAACCGGATTGCATACGATCCTGGACCCCACGTTCTCAAGTCTGTTTGATAATGATATTTTTCGGCAACGTGGTGGATTCTCGGTTCAGCGGCGAATTGATGACCGTTACTCTATTCAGCTCGGCCTTGAAGTTCAAAATGAGCAATTGATTGGCGATCAGACGTATCCCGTCCCCTTCCAATTGGATCGCTCATTTGTGAGTCTCCTACCGGAAGCAGAAATCGAATTTGAATTCGGTGAGGCGTTAGATCTGGACATTGATTACCGCACACGAACCAATACCCCCTCAATTAGCCAGTTACAGGAGGTCATTGACAATACCAACCCGCTTTTCATTTCAAGTGGTAATTCAGACCTTGAACCCAGCTACAGTCATACGATCCGCATTCGAGGACGACGGGGAGATCGTCGAGCCGGACGAATGATCTTCGCGTATGTCAGTTGGACCAGAGAAACGAATGCGATTGGAACATCCTCATTCCTCGCCCCTCGGGATACATTGGTTACGGACAACATCCTCTTATCTCAAGGTGCCCAGTACTCTACACCTTTGAATCTCAAGAGCCCCAGTACTTCGGTGCGTTCCTTTATTGGTTTTGGAACTCCCTTCCCGCTGCTTCGCAGTAACCTGAATTTCAGAGGTGGTGTTATCTATTCCAAAACCCCAAGCCTCATCAATAATGTCGACAATCTGGGGACTCAGCTCAGCTTCAACGGTGGATTGACCCTCGGAAGCAATATCAGCGAACGAGTGGATTTTACGCTTACCTCTAATTTCTCCTATACAGCCGCAGAGAATTCATACTACTCCCCACTTGACGAGAACTTTTTCCAACAGGATCTGGGGGTTCGTTTTGTATGGCTGCCATTTGGTGGATTGGTGCTTGAGCATAGCCTGACCTACAATAATTATTTCGGCTTGGATGAAGAGCTGTATCCAACCACATTTATTGCCAATGCCGGTGTGGGATATAAATTTCTACAGGCTGATGCGGCAGAAGTAAAACTAGTCTTCGGTGATATCTTCAATCAAGAGACCGGCATCAGCAGATTGATTACGGAAGCATATGTTGAGGATAGTCAGACCCAAGTACTTGGGCGCTATATTCTGCTGAATCTGAGCTATCGCTTTCGCAATTTTGGTTTGTAGCCTCCCAGCCACTTTATCGCATTGGGAAAATATGAACATCTGCTGCATCTGAGCCGGGTGCACTCTTCTTCATGCAGATGTAATCTACAAAGCGGGTATTCAGTCGGATGCAAATGGCTCAAGCGTCGTCTAGATTTACCCCCTCATATGAGGTTCCAATGGTGACAGGGGTAACGATGCTCGTTCTCTTTGTGCAACCGTTACTTAAAGCCTGATCATCCCCACATATGTCAGATTCTTCGTCTCTTCGTATCTTGCGCACACCGAAGACCGGAATGAGGTTCTGTGTAGATGTCCGATCAACGAATGGACTCAGTTAGAAACTCTATGAGACTATAAATCAGGGATACCCTTAGATCAGCCATTGACACTTTCGTGACTTTTCCCCATGTGGTCAATTTTTAAAGCATGCGCAAGAAAAATAAGGTTGAAGTTGAACGGATCCTAAACCAGTAAGCGATCCTCTACAAAGATCGTGTGCTGAGCGACGTTGCTTTAGACTGTAAGCCGCGCAAATCTACGCTTCTTCATACAGCCTCACGCCTGTTGCTCTATTCCAGAACCCCTATGGGACTGCAACTCACCGTCGCTCGTTACAAAGAGGTGGAGCATATCACCTCAGGAAAGAAAAAAGGGAAACACTATGTCCAACTTCTAGGAGAAGGTTCTCGTGTACTACTTCTTTTTGACTCAAAATCTTCCCGAGAGACCTACAAAGATCTCTGTGCAGCAATTATCGAAAACAATCGTATACAAGGGACGGAAGATTGAATCATATCAGTCCATCCCGGCTTGTACTGCCCCAACAGCTTGCGATTCCCTTAATGAGTGGTGTAAAACACTATCGCACAATTTGGCTGTCCGACTTTCACCTTGGCACGAAGGATACAAAAGCAGCCTATCTGCTGGATTTTCTTCGACACAACGAAAGCGATACGCTTTACCTCGTGGGGGATATCTTTGACGGCTGGGCCCTGTCCCGATCATGGCATTGGGATCAATTCCATAATAACGTAATCCAAAAGATCCTGCGCAAAGCCCGGAAAGGAACCCACGTGATCTATCTACCGGGAAATCATGATGAATTCGCCCGGGATTACCTCGGGCTTCGGTTGGGGAGAATCCATATAAAGCAAGAAGCTATGCATGTGACCGCCGATGGTCGTAAACTGCTTGTCCTGCATGGAGATGTCTTCGACGGGATGATCCGGCATGCACGCTGGCTCTCTGTGCTTGGCTCCAAAGCGTATCGTGCTCTGCTTGTATCGAATCGCGGACTCAATCGAGCAAGACGGCTTCTTGGAATGCCCTACTGGTCACTTTCAGCATACATGAAGCATCGGACGAAGCGCGCGGTTCAGGCCATTGCCGACTTTGAGAATGCAATGGTTGGAGTCGCAAAAGCGAATCACGCCGATGGAATTGTTTGTGGTCATGTTCATTTTGCTGAAATACGCGAAATCGAATCCATCCTATATGCCAACTCAGGAGACTGGATTGAAAGTTGCACAGGACTAGTCGAACATTTTGATGGCCGACTGGAACTCCTGCACTGGGTAACGATGGACCATAAGCCTCAGCTGACCCGGGGCACAACCAATGGCGCACCGTTTGATACGATGACCAATATCGCACCGGAAGTGGCCGCCTAACATGGCTGGATTACGTGTTCTCTTCATTGTGCAGGGGGAAGGCCGCGGTCACTTGACCCAAGCACTTGCCCTCGCGTCCATACTCCGCAGGTCAGGGCACTCTGTTTGCAAAGCAGTGGTGAGCCAAGGGGGAGATCTTGCCCTTCCCGACTATTTTGAGGAATGTCTGGAAGCCCCTGTCATACAGGTGCCAAGTGGGCGCTTCTTTGTCAATCAGGAAACCCGGAGCATTGACTGGGGGCGTACGTTGGTCAATAACAGCTTCCGATGGAACGAATTCAATCGCAGCTTTGCAATCCTTAGTGAAATACTCCAGACGGAAAATCCGGATATCATTGTAAACTTCTTTGAGCCGCTTGCTGGATTTTTCATGCTGCGTGAGCGCCCAAAAATCCCGATGGTTGCAGTGGGGCATCAATTTATGTTTCTGCATCCCCAGTATCAGTTCCCGGCTGGCTTCGAGGTACAGAAAATTTCAGCCATGACCTTCACACGCTTAACTGGATTGGGTGCCGAGCGCCGACTGGCACTTTCCCTTTATGACGCTCCACCCCTTCCGGAGAAAAAAATCGTCGTGATGCCGCCCCTGCTCAGGGATGAGTTGTTTGAATTGCCTGAAGATGTGTCCGAACCTTATTTCCTGATCTATCTGTACCATCACAGTCTCAGCAAAGATGTGATTGCTTGGCACGAACGTAACCCCACTTACCAACTGCACTGTTTTTGGAATAACGCCCAAGCCGAAGAAATCACGCATCACAGTGATACGCTCACCTTCCACCGCCTGCATGGCAGTCACTTTCTGGAAATGATGGCATGCTGCCAAGGTATTGTCACTACCTCAGGATTTGAAACGATGGCAGAAGCCATGTACCTTCGCAAACCCCTCATGCTCAACCCCCTCCATAAACATTTCGAGCAGCACTGCAACGGGGTGGACGGCACAAACCTTGGCGCTGCCATACAAACTGATGACCTGAATCTGGATCGATTGGTCGAATTTATTCCGAAATACGACTATGACGCGACCGAACTTCGATCCTGGATCGGAAAAGCAGAAGAAATGTATGTTCGCGAACTGGAAATGGTAGCGTCCATGAAAGACTCATAGACGCACATTCTGAGGCCTGAACCCGCGATACTTACGACCCTGCATCCGCTTCTGCTGCATCCTCAACTCGCCCCCGCCCACGGAACCGCGGCGGTCTCTCGACCACTTCGACCACCATTGTCAGATACAGGTACCACAGCCTTCCCGTCCGGGCAGATCAGGCAACTATCCCCTTAGGGAATGATGTATCTGATGCTCCCGTTGCTCCCGATCCCTGCGCGCCCAGACAACTACACTGATCGCTGCGGTCATGAGTCCCGCAATCCCGAAGACATGCCAATAATTGCGCTTTTTCATCGTAGTCACCTTGCAGTTATGGAGGTTAAAAGATTTCAACCCTGATGCCCTATCTACACATGCCGGGCCCGTTACGATGAACGCAATCCTTGCTTTTGACCGTTTTTCTGCACCTCCCATGCAGTGCCCTGCCCACAGAACCGCTCCCTCATGTGCATTGCACAAGGGACCACAATAGCAACCACTACAGCTTCACCTGTTCCTGCGAATATTGCAGAATCTCATCCTGTTCCCGATGCAACGTAGCACGCGTATCTACGACTAATCGGGCCCGTGCATACAATTCCGCCCAATCGTAACTGGCATGATCCGTAGCAATCAACACACAATCGGCCGACTCCAGAGCACGATCCAGGTCAGTAACGGAGACCATTTCCAGTTCATCCAAGGTGAACGCCGATACAAGGGGATCGTGATAACTGATTTCCGCTCCCTTATCTCTGAGTAATTTCAGGATATCCAATGCCGGAGATTCCCTCAAATCCCCCACATTTTTTTTGTACGCAACACCAATGACCAGGACATTACTTCCACGGAGCGGCTTACCGTCCTCATTCAGAATATCCTGTATACAGTGTACCCAATACTTCGGCATCGCGGTATTGATTTCGGTTGCCAACTCAATGAACCGGGCAGTGTAGCCGAGTGTACGCAGCTTCCAGGATAGGTACTGCGGGTCAATCGGGATGCAGTGTCCACCCAAACCGGGACCGGGCAAAAATTTCATGAACCCGAACGGTTTGGTTGCCGCAGCTTCAATCACTTCCCAAGCATTTAACCCAAGTTTGTCACAAATCAAAAGCACTTCATTCGCCAAACCAATATTGACGGCTCGAAACGTATTTTCTACTAACTTGGTAAGTTCAGCCGCCTCAGTACTCGATACGGGGACAACCGACTCAATCGCGGACTCATAGAGCGCTTGGCCCACCTGGAGGCATGACGATGTCACCCCCCCCATGACCTTCGGTGTATTTTTGGTGGTCCAGTCTTTACGCCCCGGGTCCACACGCTCTGGGGAAAAGCATAGGAAAAAGTCCTTTCCAACTCCTAGATTCATGGCTTCCTGATGGAAGCGGGGCAAGATTACTTCTGTGGTGGTGCCCGGGTACGT
This sequence comes from Bacteroidota bacterium, assembly GCA_026702635.1. Taxonomy (GTDB): domain Bacteria; phylum Bacteroidota; class Rhodothermia; order Rhodothermales; family Bin80; genus Bin80. The sequence continues at coordinate 3,837 of JAPPBZ010000008.1, read as the reverse complement.
CGTACTCTCCAGCACGATGATCATCCCTGGATGAAGACGCTTCGCGATCGCATCCGTAGCGCTCAAAATATGTGAAATATCCGGCGCTCCCGTTTTGCGAAGTGGTGTGGGAACACAAACACTAACCGAATCACATGTATCGAGAATATTGAAGTCGCTGGTGGCTCTCAACGAGCCACTTGCCACTAGTGGTGCCAAACGATCGTTGGGGATATCCTCTATGTAGGAGGCACCACGATTAATCAAACGTACCTTCTTCTCATCAACATCAATCCCAATGACGCTGAATCCCGCCTCTGCAAACGCAGCCGCCAACGGTAACCCCACATATCCCAATCCCAATATAGCGACACGAAGATCACGTGACGCGATCCTGTCTTCTATGGATTGCTGCACTGTTTTACTCATATCTATCTAAATCAAAAATTCCAATTCTCTCAGCTTCTTTACGACAAGATCCGTGCTTTCTTCGACCGTTTCCTTGTCGGTTTTACAAACCACTTCAGGAATTTCAGGTATCTCATATGGATCATCAATTCCAGTAAATCCTTTGATCATTCCGGCACGCGCCTTTGCGTAGAGTCCCTTGACATCCCTACGCTCACAGACCTCTATCGGTGCATCAACAAATACTTCAATGTATCCCCCTTCGCGTTCAATCCGCCTGCGATTAATTGCTCTGTCTTCTTCATAAGGAGCAATTGGAGCACAGATAACAATCCCTCGGTGTTTGACGATTTCAGAAGCAACATAGCCGATGCGCTGTACATTTGTAGACCGATCTATTTTGGAAAAACCAAGCCCCTTACTAAGATAAGTACGAACGACATCCCCATCTAACAAGGTGACCGGGCAAGAGAAGATCTCCAGAAGTCGTGCCTGCAGCGCATTTGCGATTGTAGACTTTCCCGACCCGGATAATCCGGTCAAAAACACTGCAAATCCCTGCTGCCCCCGAGGGGGATATGTTTTTTGTAATTCTTCAATGACACCCGGATAGGAAAACCACTCGGGAATCTCTTCACCCCTGACGAGCATGCCGCGCAGCTCTGTTCCAGAAATATCCAAAGTTGTTTCATTCTCTGCTACTTCATCGATCGGCTTGTATAAATCTGACGCCGGTACATAGACCATCAAGCGGAACGGTACGACCTCCATTCCCAATTCCTCCGTATGGGCTTTCACCAGTTCCTGTGCATCGTAAGGTCCATAAAAAGGGGTTCCCCCTTTCATCTTGCCAGGACCGGCATGATCCCGGCCGATAATGAGATGCGTGCAACCATAGTTTTTGCGAATAATTGCGTGCCAGAGTGCCTCTCGTGGTCCACCCATCCTCATTGCCAGTGGCAATAGACTCAGTGATGCCTGCCCCTTCGGATAATAATCCAGTAGCCTCCTGTAGCTTCTTACACGGGTATAATGATCTATGTCACCTGGTTTTGTCATTCCCACTACCGGGTGAATTAGCAACTGTGCATCTATGTCTCTTGAGGCCCTGTCGGTGAGCTCCTTATGAGCCCTGTGCATGGGGTTCCGTGTCTGAAACGCTACAATCCGGGAACGTCCGCGGGACTGAAAAAAATTGCGTAGCTGCCTGGGCGTATGACGAAGATCAAGAAAGTCATAATGTGGCGGCATTTGGATCCCTTCCAAATCACCACCCAGATAATAGGAGCCTGCCTGATCCATCAGGTATGCTACCGCGGGGTGCTCGGGGCTGGTGGTTCCGAATGCTTTTTCTGCCTCTGCCTCCTTATCCGGCTTCCATAGATCTCCAACATGAAGGCTTGCCAAAGGCACCCCAGTAATATCACGCAGCGCAACTCGATCGTACCCCCTAATCCGCTGCACATCCGCTTCTGTAATATCGAGGGTGATGGGCATTGGCCAAAGTGTACCACACGAGAGGCGCATACGCTCCAATACACTATCGTAATCACGCTGATTCAGAAAGCCTCTCAGCGGAGAAAAACCCCCACAGAGCAGTAATTCAAGATCGCATAACTGCCTCCCCGTCAGGGTGATTGATGGAATGTTTACGGATTCGTTTTTAAGAACATCCGCACGCTCGTTCTCAACAACGAGTTCCAAAATTGAACCTCCATGAGGATCAATTAACGTCAGCATCAGCGTAGATCAATTCTGTGTCCAATCGGTAAATATGGAGGAGCGCTCCGCCACTCAATTAAAAGCGAACCGGTTCACTATTGACAGAGAAATTTGTTCTGTTTGATTGAACTTCCTGGATTACTGCTCCCCACTTAGAACCACTTCACAGATATAATCGTCACTGCTGTGATCATGATCAATAAACTGATTGGTAGGCCAACTCGTAAATAATCACGGACCTTGTAGTTCCCGGCTGCCATAACCATTAAGTTCGTCTGGTACCCCACCGGAGTCATAAAGCTGGCGGCTGCGGCAACAGCTACGGCCAGTATAAAAGCTTTGGGGTCTGCATCCAAAGTGGTTGCCATTCCAAGGGCAACCGGCAGCATCAACACCGCTGCCGCTTTGTTTGCAATTAACTCTGTCATAATATTGGTACAGGCATATAGCCCTATCAGCGCCAAAATCGGATTCACGGTGGCCATACTTGTCAGAATCTGAGCGAGTCCCTCTGCAAGACCGGTCTTCTCGGCCGCGACACCAAGCCCTAGAGCTGCTGCAATTAGCAGCAATACCTGCAAGTCCAGGGCATTTCGAGCAGTTGTAATCCCGATGCAGCGTGTCACAACCATGGCCAACGCTCCTCCAAATGCAACCGTAGGTAGCGGAGCCAGCTGCATCGCAATCATAACAATCATCGTGACCAGAATCCCCAGTGACAATACAAGTTGCCTCTTGGGGGGCTTCCCGTGAGATGCTCCGCGAGGCAACACATAGTAGAACTCTGTGTGGCTTGCATTCCAACGATCCTCAAAACCTGCCACCGCACCAACCAGAATCAGGTCTCCGGCTTTCAGAGTAATATCCGTCATTGCTCCCTCTAGCCCTCCTGCCCTCTGTTGTACGGCTAGGACAACTCCACCATAGGTTGACAAAAAATCTACATCTTTGAGTGATTTTCCAACCAGATTGGAGGTCTCACTAATCACCGCCTCATACATTGGAAGTAGATTCTTTGTCCGCTCTTTGGCAATTGCTACACCAGGCTCTAAACCAGGTCTAAGCAGGAGATTTTCAAATATGGAGACATCTCCGCTAAAGCACAGCACATCCCTCTGCCCCAGAACGAATTGCCGATCAACAGGCATAATGTGCTTCCCCCGCCGCACCTGAACGATAGTGGATTCGTTATCGGTGTCCAGTTTCGCCTGATCTAATGTCTTCCCTGCAAAAGGAGAGCCCTCCGAAATACGAATTTCAAACAAACATTGCTGAAGACGAGAACGCGTGAACACAGGCTCACTGGCCCGATCTGGTAAAAGCCGCACGCCAAAAAAGGTCAGGAAAATCAATACGACAACTGCCGCCGGCAACCCAATCAGGGAAAAATCAAAAAGCCCCAGTGGAGGGAGATCATACCCCTCCACCAAACCTGCAACCACAACATTCGTGGATGACCCCATTAAAGTAACCATTCCCCCAGCAATCGACGCATAGGATAGCGGGATCAACATTTTCGACGGAGAAATTTTGGACCGATATGCCCAGCGTTGCACAGGCTGCATCCACATTGCCACAACAGGCGTGTTGTTCATAAATGCCGAAACCAGTGCCGTTGGCACCATCATGCGAAGAAGCGCCAGAGGTAAATGATGTACCTTGCGTAAGAGGCGCCATTCGATTCGACGCAGAAGTCCACTCTCCTCAATTCCCGCAGCAACCACAAAT
>JAPPBZ010000147.1 GCA_026702635.1 Bacteroidota bacterium | reverse complement strand
TGAAGAATTTCCCGGACTTCCCCCGTTTCTGCATTGGCGACTTGAAGCCAGGCATCTTTGTGATCCCTGGATGAGGATGCGAAGGCCAGTTGCTGACTGTCAGGACTCCAGCGTACGTCTAGAAAGGTGCCATCCCAGTCAGCTATATGGTCCGTGGTGGTTCCGCGATGATAGTCTGGTGGCATATCCAGTCGCACGGTTTCTTTTTCTTCTACATGGACGATCACACGATGAATCATAAAGACGGCGCTGTCCTGTGGTAGGGGATATTTCCATGCTTCCAACTCGGAGTGGCCTATCTGCGTTGAGATCATATACATTTCACCAACGCCGCGCCCATCGTGCTGAAAAGTTGCAATCTTTCTTGAATCAGGCGACCAGAGCAGAACCGGACGGTTGTTCCTGACCCAACCCGCGTTATTGGTTGCATATCCGAAATCTTCCGCGCCATCGAAAGTCAGTTGCTGTTCCTCATCAGTGTCAATGACTCGGATCCACAGATTGTTTTCTCTTCGGAAGGCTTCATATTTTCCATCAGGAGAAACAGCTGCGGTGGGGCGGATGCCACTGGTGCTTATCTCGTTAACAGGCTCGCACACATAGGTGACGATACTACAGGCCATGCTTTTATCTCGTCCCCCCAAGGAGCGTATCTGCTCCGATTCCGGATCAAATGAGAAGCGTGAAAAATCCACCTCAGCTTCGGGAGATTCCAGATAGTCGGAGATGGCTTCTGTCATGCGTGCATGCTCGAAAAGAGGGCTTTGCTGTCCCTGACCGGGATCAACAAGAATAAATTCGGATCCCTCCGGTGATGCGTGAAGGTACCAGAATCGATCCTCATCCAACCAGTTGGGGCGTAGTGTTGTGTGATAGGCCATACTCCGGGTTGTCGTCGATAGCATTGACTCCGCACGTGCATAATCATCTTCAGAGATGGTGATTTGCGCACTGGCCTCTACGGAATACGTCAGAAACAAAATGAGGGCTACGATCTTTATAGGCATTGCGTGATTGCTTTACTAAAGTAATTGTCTCGGCAAACTACGATCTGGCGCGTCGGGATCCCACAACTTAAAACCCACACTCTCGTGAAATACTTAATATTACTCCTACTTTTCCCTGGGCTGGTATATGCTCAGCAAGATTCAAATCCTCCGATGGAGGGATTCAACGCGGATGATTCTCACCCACAGGCGATTGAGATTGCAGATCAGGTGATGGCCAGCATGGGGGGACGTGCTGCGTGGGACAACGCCCGCTATCTGAGTTGGACCATCTTCGGAGAGGATCATGTATGGGACAAATGGACGGGCAGGTTCCGGTGGCAGGGAGACAGTACCGTTGTACTCATGAATATCCATACCATGGAAGGACGTGCCTTCAAAGATGGCGATGAAATCACCCCCGCAAATGAATTATTGGCAGGTGCCTATAGGGACTGGATCAATGCGGGCTACTGGTTACTGATGCCGTATAAACTCAAAGACTCAGGGGTCACATTGGGGTATAAAGGAGAAGAGACCATGGCCAATGGCCACGAGGCACATGTTCTGACACTCAGATTTGATGGGGTGGGGCTTACCCCGGACAACGGGTACGATGTATATGTCAACAAGGAACTAAATCTGGTTGAGCAATGGTCCTACTACGCGGATGCCGATGCGGATGAGCAGCCTCGCTTCACCACGACCTGGGAAGGGTATGAAAGCTACGGTGGCATCATGCTTTCCGATACCAGAGCCGTGGTCAACAGCGAATCAAACGTCCGAAAAGTTTCGAATCTAGGAGTTTACTCTGAGTTGCCGGATTCGGTGTTTGAGGATCCGAACCAGATATCCCTCGCTTCGCTGACGGAAACGGGTGCTTATTGAGCCCAGGCCATCAGACGGGAAGACTGCAACAGAGTCTGGTCCTCACGTTTTGGGAGAACGCGCACCGTGTATCCAACGGATCCGCTCTTGGCACAGATAACATTTTTCGCCTCGTAGAGGTGTTGAGCGTTCTTCTGGTTGGTTTTGACCAGTTCCATGGGCGTGATTGTTGCGTCTATGATCTCTCCCTTCTGCGCGATCCGTCCCAAGTATAGCTGGACCTCCACATCATCTGGTGACAAGGGTCCTAGCGTCACATCGGCCTTGACCGTGAAGGGAGCTCCGACCTGTAGATGACCTTGAGGGGCATTTTCGTCAACACGGACCTGGACTTTGGGCCAGGCTTCTTGCACCTTCTGCTGCTGGCTTGACAGTGCCTTGGCACCTTGCAGATTCTTGTCATAGAGTGCTTTTGCACGCGTGGCTGCGGTCAGGTAGGTTGTTTCGGTATACTCCTGAACCATACGATGGGTGTTGAAGAAGCTGCTGTGAGTTGCAATGGAGCGTTTCATGCGGGCAATCCATTCAAGAGGTAGTCCTTCGGAAGAGTGCTCATAAAATAGCGGCACAATTTCGTGCTCCAATTGATCATAGAGCTGTTCGGCTTCTCGTTCATCCTGGTAGGCATGGTTCTCCATGATTTCACCATTGCCGATCGCCCAGCCGATCGCGGGATCATACCCTTCATCCCACCATCCATCGAGGATACTGAGATTGAGCCCACCATTTGCGGCGGCTTTCATTCCACTGGTGCCGCTGGCCTCCCTTGGGCGCCGAGGCGTGTTTAACCACAGGTCTACGCCCTGTACCAGATCACGTGCAATGGCCATATCATAATCTTCAAGAAAAACGATATGGTTACACAGGGCTTCGGTACTGGATACAGCAACAATTTTCTGGATCAGTTCTTTTCCAGGTTGATCACGGGGATGTGCTTTCCCCGCAAAAATGATCTGCACCGGGTGGGCGGAGTTGGTTAGGATTTGGGTCAGCCTCTCCAGGTTCCGAAACAGGAGCGTTGCACGTTTGTAGGTGGCGAATCGACGTGCGAATCCAATGGTAAGTGCCTCGGGGTTGAGCGCTTTCTTTGCTCGGGCAATGTCTTTTGCCGGCGCTTCCAGTCGCTCCAGTCGGGATTGCAATGACCTTCGGGCCTGCAGGATCAGATGCTCTTTGCGCACTGAATGTGTGTGCCAGAGCACATCATCCGGGATTTGCTCTGCATGCTTCCATTGAGACTCACTGATGGCTTCTTCTCTCCACCGCGGACCGACATATCGGTCAACATGTCGCTTGAGCGAGCTAGAAATCCAAGAAGAGATATGAATACCGTTGGTCACATGACGGATGGGCACTTCACTTTCCGGTACTGCGGGCCAGAGGTTTTGCCACATCGCGCGGCTCACTTGTCCATGTAACTTGGCGACCCCGTTACAGGCACTGCTCATACGCAGGGCAAGCTTCGTCATGCCAAACAGCTCCTGATCATTATCTGCGTGTTCCCGTCCAAGTGCCAAGAACTCACGACGCCCGAGACCCAGCGATTTTTTGGCGTAGGAGACCAGATAGCGATCCATTAATTCCGGCGAAAAACGATCATGGCCGGCTTCGACGGGTGTATGTGTTGTGAAGACGATGCTTGCTGCGGTGGCAATTCGAGCTTCATGGAAGGACAAGTTATGCTCCTGCATCAACTGCCTGGTGCGGTCCAGCGTCAGAAATGCAGAGTGTCCTTCATTAAGATGAAAAACCTGAGGCTTGAGCCCTAGTAATTGCAGCGCCCGATAGCCGCCAATCCCCAGAATAATCTCTTGCCGGATACGGAGTTCGTTACCTCCTCCATAGAGGTAGTCTGTCAAATTTCGATCTTCATCGCGTTCATTGGCATTGAAGTTGGTGTCCAGTAAATACAGGGGAATACGTCCAACTTGTAGCCGCCAGATCCGGGCATATACCGTACGATTGTCGATTTCGATATCCACCTGCAGGGGCATCCCATGTTCCCCACGCTCTAGGGTCAGTGGAAGGCTGGCAAAATCATTCTCTACGTACGATTCCTTCTGCCAGCCGTCGGCATCCAGATGCTGACTGAAGTATCCCTGTTGGTACATCAGGCCAACGCCAACAATAGGGACCCCGAGATCACTTGCACTCTTTAGATGATCACCCGCCAGGACCCCAAGTCCTCCGGCAAAAATCGAGAGGCATTCTGTAATCCCAAACTCAGCGGAGAAGTAGGCCGCCAATAGTCCATCTGATGCGTGGGTGCGGGAGTACCAGGTTGAGCCCGCCTGCATATAGGCATCAAAGGAAGCACACACCTCGTTCAGATGAGCGACATAGCCTTCATCCTTTGCAAGTTCTTCCAGCCGAGCTGCGGATACCTCGGCCAGCATCCGTACCGGGTTATGGCCGGAGCTGTCCCAAAGGTCTGCATCGAGCCTCCGAAAGAGAGAAACAGTATCCTCATCCCAAGCCCAGCGGACATTATATGCCAGCTCCTGCAGTCTCTCGAGAGTGGGGGGTAAAGATGGAGCACTGGTGAAGATGCGTACGGGTTTGGGGATCATGTTTTATTTTGTACTGCGGGCAGTGAAGTATGAGTCATAGAAACGTGAGAACAACTCTTCGCGAATGGGAAAATCCATGATGCTCATGGTGAGTGCCGCCGGTTGACTTAAGGAATTGATGAAGGAAAGTGCGCTTATACTTGCGAACGGGCTATTTGATAGCGTTTTTGCAAAAACGACACATGGTCTGCTACGTGGTCCCAGCCGGTATGAGATTTTGGGAGTGGTAGATCCGGATTACGCAGGCGAGGATGCAGGCCATATACTGGACGGGCGTAATCGTGGGATTCCCTTCTACAGTTCTGTTTCCGAGGCTTTGGCGCACCAGACTCCAACGCACTGCATAATCGGAGTCGCAACGGTTGGCGGGGTGCTTCCGGATTCTCTGCGCGTAGATCTATTGACAGCGGCATCTGCCGGCCTACAGTTGGTGAATGGGCTTCATCAACTGCTTTCGGATGACGATGAACTTGTGAGTCTGGCCAAGGGGGGTATTATTGATCTACGCAAACCCCGCCCGACGTCCGAGTTGCAATTCTGGTCTGGTGAAATTCTTCTCGTCCCCGCACCGCGTATTGCAGTTCTTGGAATGGATTGTGCGATCGGAAAGCGGACTACCGCAATGATCTTGCGAGAGGGACTTCGTGAGCAAGGCGTGCGCTCAGAGGTAATTTATACGGGGCAAACGGGTTGGCTGCAGGGATTGAAGTATGGATTTGTTTTCGATGCAACGCTGAATGATTTTGTGTCAGGAGAGCTAGAGCGTGCCATCGTGGAATGCTACCGGGAGGAACGTCCGGAGGTGATTCTACTTGAGGGACAGTCTGCTCTGCGGAATCCGGCCGGACCGGCCGGACCAGAATTGATTTGCTCTGCACGGGCGGCAGGGGTCATCCTGCAACACGCTCCTGCACGTCTTCACTTTGAAGGTTTTGAAGATCTGGACTGCAGGATCCCCTCATTGTCGGAGGAGCTTGAACTCATCCGCCTTCTGGGCTCAGAGGTATGGGGGATTTCGCTGTTTACGCATGGGCTTGATGATGCGCAATCTTTGCAGGTTGCCACAGAGTTGGAAACGCAGCATGAGATTCCGGTGGTTAGGCCACTGGAAGAGGGGGGTGAGCGACTGGTGCATATAATCCGGCAAAGGCTACCCTCATGATCATTCGCGGTGTGGAGACCTGGACGGAGCGCCTTCCTTTGACCCGCCCCTATGTGATTGCGACGCGGGAGGTCAGTACGGTTGACTTACATTTTGTTCGCTTGGAAAACAGTCTCGGGGTTTCGGGTCTGGGATGTGCAGCCCCGACGGCGGTCACTTCCGAAAATGCAGAGGACTGTCTTGGAGCGATGGATGTCGCTGCACGTGATATCTTGAAAGGACGGGATCCTAGACTGCTTCGGACGTTAGCGAGGCAATTGCAATCAGAATGTTCGCAATACCCCTCCGCGGTGGCAGCCCTGGATATGGCACTCTATGATCTTTTGGGTCGGAGTATGAATGTTTCGGTAGCGACCATGCTTGGTCCATCAATGAAGCCACTCCCTACCTCAATTACGATTGGAATTCTTCCCTTGGAAGAAACGCTGAAGGAAGCTCGTGGGTATCTTGCACGTGGATTCAATTGCCTGAAAGTCAAGCTCGGGCTGGATTACGACGAGGATCTTGAGCGTCTGCGGGCTCTACGATTGGCATGCCCAGAGAGCGTCCGTATCCGTGTTGATGCGAACCAGGGGTATACCATTGAACAGACCAGGGACCTCTTTCGTGAGGCGCACGCATTGGATTTGGAGCTCATCGAACAGCCTTTAGCTAGAGGGAAAGAGGAGGATATGCTCAAATTGTCAGGGGATGCTCAGCGTCTTATGGCAGCTGACGAAAGCTTACATGGTCCTATGGATGCTCTTCAGTTGACGGTAAATAAGTCATTCGGGATTTGGAATATCAAGCTCATGAAATGCGCCGGCATCACTGGCGCCCTGGATATCGCGGATCTGGCGGTATTAGCTGGGATTGACCTGATGTGGGGGTGTATGGACGAGAGCATAATCAGTATTGCTGCCGCCCTGCACACCGCTTATGCATGTTCCCAGACGCGGTACCTAGACCTGGACGGAAGCTTTGATCTTTCAAAAGATGTGGCACGAGGTGGGTTCACCTTGTCGAATGGATCCCTGCACCTTCTGGAAGAACCGGGGCTTGGCGTGACACTTGCCGATTAATTGACGGCGTTCAAGTTATTCTTTGATTTTCTGTTTTCTTGCATATGGCTCTGTATACAATCTCAGTGAAATAATACCCATCCCACCACGCCAGTGCAAAGAAAAAATTGCTGTTGCTTTACGATGCCTTGATAGAATGGGGTCAGGCAGCGAGCAACTTGCTTGGAGGGTTGAGGGAAGAATTGGGGACACACCTCACATGACAGACTCCAACCGCACGGGTAATCCAATGAGTATGGAATACTTTTCCCGTACTCCAAGATATTGTCAGAGTATTCTGCTTTACTCAATTCTCTCCGCGTTCCAGCCCATTCCATGCCAACTTCATCGACCAAAACGGAAAACGCCCCGAAATTGTGATGCAGGTATGCCAACCAGCCCCGGCAAAGAGAAGAAGGGGGATACATAATTGGGATCAGGAGAGATATATTCTGAAGTATCTGGTGGTAAGACAATGCGTTGCCAACTATAGCCATTGTCGGATGATTTGCGTAGCCTTACCACTGCGGCAGCAACCCAGATTTCCCCACTATTCGAAACATAGTCAATGTCCCAAGTGAGCTATGCTACTCTTGGCTTCACGGGTCACTGTAGAACGGCCGCTTGTACAGGGACGGAGCTCATTCATCATTTCCGGGAGCAGAACCTACCTAGATGCAGTTAACTGGGAGATCCAGAAGGTTCGCGGATCATATTATATTCAGGGGTATTCCTTCGGGATATATCTCCAAGTGAGATCAGATCTACGTGAGTTTTTATGCAGGTAAGTGCATAATCACCTCTTTTCGCAAGCCCTAAGAGAGAGAAAAAAGACACCATATCAGGCATCACCAACCCCAAGAACTGACCGACCATGAAAGCAGGGCAACTCAAATTCCATCTGAATTGGCAGATACCTACTCTGCTTGTTGTTGTACAAACGGTTGTTGCCGCAGGGTTTGCGCCATTTGCGCACGCGCAGGGTATATGTGGTCGCACGTCACAGGTCAGCAACGCCATTGTGGCGGCAATTTCGGGAGTGAATAAATGTGAGGATGTAACGAGCTCAGACCTTGTGGAGATTACCAGTTTGGATCTGCGCAATTATCAAATCAATTCGCTGGAGAACGGTGACTTTGCCGGGCTCTCAAAACTGGAATGGCTTGATCTCAGTAGCAATTCTTTGACGAGTTTGCCGGAGCATGTGTTCAATGGACTTGCCAGCCTACAAACACTCTTGTTGGGCACCCATCGGGGCACCAACCGACTGGCGAGTTTACCGGAAGAGGTGTTTGGCGATCTCACTAGCTTGCAATCACTCAATCTGGCTGGCAATGGTCTGGCGAGTCTACCGGAGAATGTGTTCGACGGACTCATTAACCTGCAAACACTCTTTTTAGGCAATCATTCTATCGGCAGCGGCGTGTATTACAATCAGCTGGTAAGTCTGCCGGAAGAGGTGTTTGACAGACTCACCAGCCTGCGATCACTGGATCTGGTTGGCAATAATCTAACGGATTTACCGGAGAATGTGTTCGATGGACTCACCAGCCTGCAATCACTGAATCTGCACGGTAATAATCTGACGAGTCTGCCAGATCAGGTGTTTGACGGTCTCATCGGGCTGCAAAAGCTCAATCTGGATCGCAACCGACTGGCGAGTCTGCCAGAAGAGGTGTTTAACGGACTCACCAGCCTGGAATCGCTATCTCTGGGCGTCCATGATCTGACGAATTTGCCGGAGGAGGTGTTTGATGGTCTCACGAGCCTCCAGGCGCTCAGGCTGACCAGTGTTCGGGGCATCAATAATTTGGTGAGTCTGCCAGAGGGGGTGTTTAACGGACTCACCAGCCTGCAGTCGCTATATCTGGGCATCAATAATCTGGCGAGTCTGCCAGAAGAGGTATTTAACGGACTCATCAGCCTGCGGTCACTATATCTGAGTTACAATCGGCTGGCGAGTTTACCGGATGAGGTGTTTGACGGTCTTAGTAACCTGCAAGAACTATCTCTGGGCAAAAATGATTTGACAAGTCTGCCGAATGAGGTGTTTGATGGTCTCATCAGCCTGCAAGAGCTCAACCTGGATCTCAATCGGCTAGCGAGTTTGCCGGAAGGCATGTTTAGTGGACTTGACAGCCTGCGATCGCTAAATCTGAGCAGCAATGATCTGACGAGTTTGCCGGAAGATATGTTTGGTAGTCTCGACAGTCTGCGATACCTTAACCTGTCAGACAATCGGCTCACCGGAGCGGTTCCGGGTGAGATCGGCACTCTCGCACAGTTGAAACGGCTGTTCTTGGAAAACAACGCGCTCACGGGTGAGCTGCCGCGGAGCTTTCTGCAACTGAACAATCTCGAATGGTTCGACTTCGGTGGGCAACCCCTGTGTGCCCCCCAAGACGAGGTATTTCAGGCGTGGCTACGAAGAATCCGGAAGAGGAACGGTCGCTTGTGTCCGCCTCTTCCCGTGGCTGCTGAGCACGAGAGCGTGCCGGAACCATTCACCGTGCATGGTAACCATCCCAACCCCTTTCGGCATACGACCCATCTCGTGTTTGATCTTCCCTGGCCCTCACATGTGACGATGGAGGTCTTGGACATGACGGGTCGCCGCGTGCTTACAATGCCTACGGCACGGCTGGCCGCCGGACGGGAACATAGTGTGGAGGTGGACGGCTTGGCGTTGCCTTCAGGGATGTACATATACCGGCTAACGGCCACATCGCCCGCGGGAAGCAGCACGCAAACGGGCCGCTTCATGCGCATTCGCTGACGGAACGTCAATAGTATAATACTTGAAGATCGCTATATGAATGGTTTGACCGACGTTAAGTACATAAACAGATTTGGAGTACTTTTCTCGTCAATCCAGTGTAGTCTGAATACGATCTTGGGGATGTTATATAAAACTGGGACGGTTAATTCGGACATGGCAAGGGCCACCTTGG
>JAPPBZ010000095.1 GCA_026702635.1 Bacteroidota bacterium | reverse complement strand
CGATATACAATGGCACCCGGCATTCAATTGGACAATCGGTACCGAATTTCGGTATCAGACATACGACCGGGATGTGTTTGGAGATGTCCAGAACAAGGCGCTGATTGACCTTACCTTTGAGCGTCTGTTCATGGATGAGCGTGCCTCTGTCGCAATTGAGATCAAGGACCTGCTCAACCAGAACTTGTCTGTAGCCTTCAATAATTCTGCGAGCTTCATCTCTGAGCAGCGTACGGAAACACTTGGCCGCTATGTCATGCTGCGATTATCCTACCGTTTGAGTGCACTTGGAGGGGGGCTATTCGGGATTTAGCCCGAGCGTAGGACATCACACAGAGCGTCCTCCAGACCGATGGATGCTTATGTCCTGCCAGCCGAAGCGAGCCCGTGTTGAATCACTCTCCTTGTTAACTTCCTTATATTGTTATTGAGAAGACATCGTTCTTGCCAAATCACGATTTCTCCACAATCATGCGATCGGGCTTTGACTCTATCAACCTTTTCTTTGTGCAGCCAAGTGGTAAATCTCTGATCCGCTTAACGCCACTCTGCATCCTGCTGCTCGTTGGAGCCTGCTCAACGAACCTCGAATCAGATCCCGATATACGTGCCCGTCTCCCGGAGCGTGTTGATTATAATTTCCATATTCAACCACTATTGTCAGATCGGTGCTACGCCTGTCATGGTCCCGATGACAATGCACGTGAAGCGGACCTGCACCTGTATACAGAAGAAGGAGCCCTTGCAGCGAAGCTGCAATCTGGTGGATATGCGATTGTGCCGAAGAGGCCTGGCCGCAGTGAACTGATGCGCCGGATTACATCCAGCGACCCGGAAACCGTCATGCCGCCGCCTGAATCTAATCTGGCACTGTCCGATTACGAAATCGCTCTGATCAATCGCTGGATCGAGCAAGGGGCTGAATGGAAACCTCACTGGGCGTTTATCCCACCTACCCTGCCCCCGATCCCTTCCGTACAAGATGATATGTGGCCGGAAAACGATATTGACCGCTTTGTACTGGCACGCATTGAACGGGAGGGACTGGTTCCTTCTGAAGAATCAGATCAAGAACGTCTCCTACGACGTGTCACACTTGATCTGACTGGACTACCCCCGACGCTTGAGGAGATCGATGACTTCTTGAGTGATAACACACCGGGTAGCTATGAGCGGGTTGTTGACCGTCTGCTGGACTCCGAGGCATATGGGGAACGAATGGCAACCGAGTGGATGGATCTTTCCCGCTATGCAGATAGCCACGGCTATCATGCGGACGGGATCCGAACGATGTGGCCCTGGAGAGATTGGGTCATCAAGGCTTTCAACGAAAATATGCCTTACGACGAGTTCGTAACGTGGCAACTTGCTGGTGATCTGCTGCCGAATGCAACTCGTGAACAGATTCTGGCCACTGGATTCCACCGTAACCACCCAATGACGGCCGAAGGCGGTGTAATTGATGAAGAGTACCGGCTTGAGTACGTCGCTGAACGCACAAATACAACGGCTCAGGCATTTTTAGGCCTCACGATGGAGTGTGCCCGCTGCCATGATCACAAATTTGATCCTGTTTCCCAAGCGGAATACTTTCAACTTTCTGCATTCTTCAACAATGTAAATGAACTGGGAATGACGGGGGATGATGGGAATGCTGGCCCATTGCTGATGATGCCCACACCCGAAGAGGAAACAGTGCTCGAGCAAAAACGTGATCGGATTGAACACTTGGAAACCGCACTGAATGCACGAGCCGAGGAAATCAAACAGAAAGGGCTGCATGCAGATGTGCCGATACCAGGGAATGTCCCCGATTCCGAATTGGTCAGTTACTTCCCATTTGATCAGACCTCAGGTGAAGTAACCCCGAACATGGCACCAGGGGGCAAGGAAGGCAAAACCGGTGGTGGCACCCTGACTTCCGTTGAAGGGCAGTTAGGGAAAGCCGCAAATTTTGACAGCGACTATGATTTTCTTCAGGTCGACGAGGCAGGGAATTTTGAGCGCATTGACCCGTTTTCCGTTGCGGTATGGATCCGGCCAGATACCTCAGGAGCCTATACAAGAATTGTCGGCAATGCCTTCCACAAGAATACATACTGGCGGGGATGGGAAGTTTACCTGGATAGCCTGAATCACCTGTCCGTCCGACTGATTCACGCACTCCCACATAATTACCTGCATGTCCGCTCCAATGAACCTGTCGCAGTCGACGACTGGACACATACGGCATTCACGTATGACGGATCAAGCCGGGCAGACGGCGTTCAGCTTTATTTGCAGGGCCAGCGTGTTCCAGCCAGGATTGAGTATGACAATCTCTACAAGAGTATCCTGCCTGTAGATGGACTCTATAAACCTACCAGCCGCCCGATGCGTATCGGGCGGAGTTACCGCGCGTTCGGGGGTGATGACGGCATCTTCATGGGGGATATGGATGAACTAAAAATCTATGCCCGGCAACTTACCGCATCGGACATTGCAATACTGGCTAATACGTCTGTACAAGGCGATGAACTGGCCGTATTTCTGAATTACTACGATCAGCACTATAGAGAACTGCTCAGGGAACTCAAGGAAGCTCGCGCAGAAGAGGAAGCGGCAGTCAGTGAAGTAATGGAGGTCATGGTGATGGAAGAGATGGACGAACCAAGACCCACCCATGTCCTCGAGCGTGGCCTCTATGACCAGCCTCGTGAGCAGGTTTCCCCGGGAACCCCTTTGGTCCTTGGCAGCCTATCGGACGATGTCCCTCCTACCCGCCTTGGGTTAGCACAGTGGCTCTTCAGCCCAGAGCAACCGCTGACTGCACGTGTCACCGTGAACCGCTACTGGATGATGTTCTTTGAACAGGGGCTGGTATCAACGCCAGAAGACTTTGGGAACCAGGGGGCTCTGCCCTCTCATCCGGCATTACTGGATTACCTGGCCGTCTCTTTTGTAAACTCTGGCTATGACCTCAAGGCACTCGTCAAGTCTATTGTGATGAGTGCGACCTATCGCCAGTCCAGCCTTGCGCCTGCAGAATTACAGGAACTAGATCCTACGAATCTACTTCTTGCGAGAGGGCCACGCCATCGCCTGAGTGCAGAGATGGTCCGGGATAATGCCTTGGCAGCGAGTGGTCTATTGGTCAACCAGGTCGGCGGTCCCAGTGTGAAGCCCTACCAGCCTCCAGGATTATGGATTGAGAAGGGAAATTTTTCGCAATTTCTGCTGCACTATAAGCAAGATGAGGGCGAAGCGCTTTACCGCCGCAGCCTGTACACCTTTATCCGGCGAACTTCTCCTCCGCCGACCATGCTGGTTTTTGATGCTCCAGATCGTTCTACCTGTTTTGTACGGCGCCAAAACACCAATACCCCACTCCAGGCGTTGGTCCTCATGAACGATCCGCAATTTGTCGAGGCATCACGCGCATTGGCCGAGCGTGTCCAGCGAGAGATTCCCGGAGATACAGCCCTCCAGATTGAACATGGCTTCCGGCTTGCTACCGGGCGTCATCCCAGTGAAAAGGAAGTTAGGCTCATGACGGACCTGCATGCTCAGGAAAAAGTGCGCTTTGCCGAGCACCCTGCTGATATTGACTCACTTTTTTCCGTTGGGGAATTGGTTGCCGACGCGTCCCTTGATCGTGCCAATACAGCTGCACTGACAATGGTGGCACAACTTATCTTGAACCACGATGAAGCCTACACCAAGCGTTGATAGTCACCATGCATGAATGTCATAATTACGATCAGCAATATACCCGTCGGGATTTCCTGACGCGCACGACGCTTGGACTTGGTGCGGCAACGTTGGCCTCACTCCTCAACCCGGTATCTGCCACCGGTGCACAGATCAGTGGCGATCCGGTGCCGGGAATCCTCGGAACAACCCACTTCCCTGCGAAGGTCAAGCGTGTGATTTATCTGCTGCAGAGCGGTGCCCCATCACAGTTGGATCTCTTTGACTACAAGCCTTCTCTGGAGTCTTACCATGGTGAGGAACTACCACCGTCTGTCCGTGGCATGCAACGACTGACCGGTATGACTGCTGGTCAGAAAAGCTTCCCGATGGTACAGTCTCCCTTTTCTTTTGCGCAGCATGGAGACAGCGGTGCATGGGTTAGCAACCTGATGCCCTATACCTCCCAGGTTGTGGATGAACTCTGCTTCGTTCACTCCATGTACACCGATGCCATCAATCATGACCCTGCGATCACCTTCCTGCAAAGTGGCTCCCAGCAGCCCGGCCGTCCTTCCATGGGTTCATGGCTGAGTTACGGCCTGGGAAGTGAGAATGCCAATTTACCCTCGTTCGTGGTGCTGGTTACCAAAGATAAGTTGGGGCAGCCGCTGTATTCCAGATTATGGGGGAACGGTTTTTTGGCATCGCAACATCAGGGCGTCCAGTTTCGTGCGGGCAAAGATCCTGTGCTGTATTTGAGCAACCCTCCGGGGATCACTCAGGGCGATCGCGAGCGGCATATGCGTGCACTTCGTGAGCTCCAAGAATTACAACTGCAGCAACTCCAGGACCCGGAGATCGAAACCAAGATTGCGCAGTACGAAATGGCCTTCCGTATGCAGACTTCTGTGCCGGAAGTCACTGCTATTGAGGACGAACCCGATTCCACTTTTGCCCTCTATGGAGACGACGCCCGGGAAGCCGGCACATTTGCAGCCAACTGCCTGTTGGCACGACGGCTTGCCGAACGCGGCGTACGCTTCATTCAACTCTACCACCAAGGCTGGGACCACCATGGCGGACTCTACGGTGCGATCCAGACTCAGGCCAAAGAAACGGATCAGGCCTCGGCAGCGCTAGTCTTGGATCTCAAGCAGCGTGGATTACTGGACGATACTCTCGTCATTTGGGGCGGCGAGTTTGGGAGAACCAATTACTCACAGGGGCGCCTGACCCGGGAGGGATTTGGGCGGGATCACCATCCACGCTGTTTTACGTTGTGGATGACCGGTGGTGGAATCAAGAAAGGGTTCTCCTACGGTGCGACTGATGAGCTCGGATACAACATTGCGCGGAATCCTGTGCATGTACATGATTTTCAGGCGACCATTCTGCATCTCCTCGGTGTTGATCATGAGCGTCTCACCTTCCGGCATCAAGGGCGACGATACCGCTTGACTGATGTTTTCGGGAACGTAGTCCATGACCTCCTGACTTAAACTTCCCGGAAGTTCATCCTTTTGGTTACAGCCCCGTCAGTTCGGTGACCTGGGATGAGTATCCAATAAGCGATGCAGAGCAAGTCCCGACTCATGCGTTGGATCTAACTCCAGTAGTGCCTGCACCGCCTCATTAGCACCGGTCCAGTTCCCCCGAAGTACATGATTGCGAGCTAACTGCAATTGGAATTCAGGAACCTCCGGCTCCAAAAATACTGCCCGTTCAAAGTGGTCCTCCGCAAGCTCTAACTGCGTCTTGCGCTGGTGTAGAACACCCAAGCGGAAATGTATACTGCCGGACTCTTCGAGGTCATTGGCAGCACCATAGTAGTCCACTGCTTCATCTAAACGCCCCTGTGCCGCAAGCACACCCGCCGCATAAGCATATGGCAAAGCCAGGTAAGGGTACTCCTGGAGCAGTGCAAGACTCGCCTTTAGGGCGAGATGGTATGAACCCTGTTCGACATAATGCGCCCGCAACTGATCCGTAGCGGCAAACCATGTCAGTTCTCCATCATCCAGTGCATGTGCAAGCTCCTCCGATTTGGAAGAAGCCTGCATAGTATCTTGGTTTGCGTCCAAGTCCGCATCCAGTGGTTGGAAAGGCCAAGAGCTCAGAAGTTTCTGCAAGCGTAACTGCCCAAAAATAGAATCTACCTGAGTAAACAGTACTTCCGACCGAGCAACCTCCCTAGGAACATAATTCAACCGCTGGCCACCGATCCGAGACTCATATACCGCATCATAAAATGCATCGGCAACCACAAAATACCCCTCCAGATTCGGATGCAGATGCTCCAGCATCAGATCGGATCCTATAATATTCTCATTTGCCTGCTCCCGTAGAGAACCCTGGGTGTCAACAAGTATCGCTCCTGCACTTGCAGCCTCCTCCCTGATGATCTGATTCACCTCTTCGGTCGCTCGAAACCGCAGTTGATCCAGATCTTTCGCCATAATGTAAGCTTGGCGAGCTTGGATATAGTCTCCCTGCATATCCGTCAGCGTCCCCAAGGCGAACCATGATTGTGCAGCCATGGAGTCTAGCGCAATGACTTTGTACATTCGCTCAATGGATACGGGTAGGAATTCGGCACGCAGCGCCTCCTCGTAGGCTCTGTTCCATTGGTCTGGATCAACGGAAGGCATCAGTCCACTTTGGAACGGAGGATGAGTGCGTTCATTACTGGCTACCGTACCAATAAATACCGGTATGTCGTGCCTCTGGTATTTATTCAGGATACTGCGCAGGTTTCCCCTGAACTGCCACATCCCGGTCTGATACGTATCTGAGCCCAGTTCAATCTCCTGCCTTCGAACCATCCGTTCCATCAAGGTCGATGAACCCTCCCGGTTCCGGCTTACCACTTGTGCAACTTGGGTCAACCCACTTCGAATCAACTGGAGTGTGCGCCATGACTGAAGCCGGAGATACAGATTCACTATCTGGCGGTAACGTCCCAGAGATTGTGACGAGCCCACACCGAGCGCCCCATAGAATTCATTGTGGCCGGCGTAGATCAGAACCGCATCTGGAGACTGGTCAAGAATTTCATCCACCTGATCCAAGATCGTGTAGGAATTGATCGCTGCCATCGCAACGTTGACCAATTCCACCCTGCGTTCAGGCCACGTCTGCTGAAGGCGCTGCTCCAACATTCGCGAGAAACTACCCCCATAGTAGTATGGATAACCGGCAGCACTGGAGCCCCCCTGGACAAAGATCCGCAGTGTGCTACTGTCCCTCTCTGCACGAAAGACATCATGCAAACCTGTTGGAACCCGAACTTCCTGATTGAAATAACGATTGGCGACTTCACGGTTCATGACAAGGTAATCCGGGGCAGCCTCCACCGGCACAAACAGAGGGTAGTCCTCGCCAAAACCAATGATCCGAAGCCCGCCCTCAACCAGTACAAAAAAGAGTACTGGGATACTCCACATCAGCACGTAATACACCCACTTCCTTTCTGTGCTGTCTCTTTGAGACATCAGCGGATCAGGGCCACGGAGAGTGCTACCGGGCCGGATTTTCCTGTCATTCGGACAGTATACATGCCGCTTGAGAGCCCTCCGGCGTCAAAGGTGATCGAATAGATTCCCGCAGACATGTCATCATTTACGAGTGTAGATACTCGGCGCCCAAGCACATCATAGACCTCAATCTGAATCTTCTGAGGTTGATCCAAACTGAACTCTAGCGTCATCTGGTCCCGGAATGGATTCGGATAACTACTCCTCAAGGAGTACTCCAGCGGTGCCGGGGTTGGAGAAGCAGTCCCTACCGTAATCAGCCCTGATGCGGGTGGGGGAAGTCTCTTGGATGTATAGATATGAAACTCGCCCGGCTGAAGCTCTGGGGGTATGCCACCGGTTACATTCAGCGAATCTCCAGAGTAGAAGTCGTACCAATAGATTGGAGGCGTGGAGAGCCTCACAGAGTTCGCTGCGGGCAAAACCCCAAAATTCCCGATGATAACTGCCTGCATGTCCGTCGCGTCATGGCGGAGGTGAATGCGTTTTACCGACCCGGATAATTGCATGGACACCTCTGTTTCGGTACTGCGGAAGATTGGGTTGTCCTGCCTGATTTGAAGAAGAGCCGACCATGCATCGTATAGGCGTTTTCGCAGAGGATCGTCGTAGTAATTCCAACGGATTGGTTTTCTGCCTGTGCGACTTGGTGCAAACGAGGGACAATTTCCTGGCTCCAGACACTCTTCCCCTCGCATACCATACCCATACCCCAGTTCCCCAAACTGCCACAACATTCGAGGACCCGGAAGCAAAAAATGAAATGCCCCAGCCATTTTTAGACGATCCAACGCAATTGGCAGATGTCGAACATTGTACGTACCGTGATTCGCAGGCAGCGACGGTGAGCAGGTGTCCCCGCCCTGCGGTGAACGCTCACATGCGCCATAACTGCGCATCTTGTACATCATCCACTGCTCATCATGACTCTCCATGAATACAATGACATGCGGTAGATCCCAGTCTCTACCTCCATCTCCGTAATAGGCACGTTCAAAATTGCTGTTCTGTCCCTGATTATATCCCATGAGTGCTTCCCCAAACGGGTGGGTCACATTACTCCATACCATCATTCCAGGGTGCCCGCGATCTATACCGTATCGGGCCAATTCTCTTTCTTCACGCTCTCGTGTCCAGTGCTCCAGGATAATGTGTGCCTGGGGATTCACTACCCACATGGCGTCAGCCATTCGTTTAATCAAGCGGATGCGGGATGGATCATAACTATCCCACGCAGCCCAATCAGATCCGGTATTACGCTGTGTGAAGCCCTTGGACAAATCAAAGCGGAATCCGTCCACCTTGAATTCTCTCAGCCAATATTCATTCACACGATCTAACCAGTACTGGGTATACGGATGCTCATGGTTCAGGTCAAAAAACACATTGTACGCATGCGTGGGAGGGATATTGATCCATGGGTTTGTGTTCGAGGTACCGTATAGTAGGACCAAAGGGGAAGGTAAATCCACATGGTTGTATACCACATCCAAAAACACTGCAATCCCGCGCTCATGGGCGGCATCAATAAATCGCTTCAAATCATCCGCCGGGCCATAGTACTTGTCGGGTGCAAAGAAAAAATTGGGCTGGTAACCCCAGTTCACATTTCCCCCAAACTCAGCGACTGGCATCAACTCAATTGCATTGATGCCAAGCCGCTCCAGGTATCCTAACGTATCTGTCAGTGTTGCCCAATCATGTGCATGCAGAAAATCCCGAAGAAGAAGTTCGTAGATCACCAGTTCTTCGGGGGGTGGAGGGGCAAAGTTCTTCACTTTCCAGGGATAAGGAGACTGTCCGGTCTGCAGGACGGACACAGGGCCCTGTGTCTGCCCGTGAGGGTATGGTTTCAGGTTCGGGTATGTGCTCGCAGAAATAGACGCATCGTGAACTGGATCAAGAATCAGCGTCGAAAACATATCCGCAAAGCGCAACTCGCCATCCGCCACGTACTGGTAGCCAATCTCTTGACCGGGTGGCAGGTTTTCGATCGGTAGCCACCAGTGTACACTGTCAGGGCGAGGGGCATCCCGATACATCAGCCCTGTATCTACGACCTGCCAATCATTAAAGTCGCCGATCGCATGCATGAAGCACTTACCTGGCGCAAACACAGAAAGCGTAGCCTTGGATGGATCGGAAGGATCATAGTTCACGCCATCCTCAACGTTTGCCGGGCGGGGACGATCAACCACTTCGGGGGGAATGATTCCAACGGAATCGGTTACGGTATTCCCCGCAGCGTCAACGACTGTAATGGTGAATTGCAGGTCACACAGCGCCGAGCTGCTTAGGGGATAATTGAAAATTCCATCATTATAGAAGGGAAGTCCATCAAATTCATCTCCATTGACTCCGACGGTCAAGCTGGTGATTTCGGTTGACGAAAAGATCCCCGCACTAACCGCCGCGACGGCTCCATCATCATTCCGGTGCCGAGCCATTTGAAAGACCATTGCCAGCCGCTGGACCGGGAGCGGGCCC
>JAPPBZ010000055.1 GCA_026702635.1 Bacteroidota bacterium | reverse complement strand
GGAAGCGGCCCGGAGTACAGCCTGGACCATGCTCCCCTCATTGGCCTGATTCTTCCCTGCAATATCAAACGCAGTCCCATGGTCCGGGGAGGTGCGTACGATGGGCAATCCTGCTGTGAAGTTCACACCACTTCCAAATGAAAGGATTTTAAATGGAGCCAATCCCTGATCATGGTACATAGCCAGAACACAATCGTATCCACAATACTGCCCGCTCCCAAAAAAGCCGTCCGCCGGGAATGGCCCCAGTGCAATAATGCCGCGATTTCCGGCATCCTTGATGGCTTTGATAATCACTTCTTCCTCTTCGCTGCCAAGTACGCCATTTTCTCCGGCGTGTGGATTGAGTCCAAGGACAGCGATCTTAGGCTGTGAAATTCCAAAATCTCGAATCAGAGACAATCGTACACGCTTGAGCTTTGCGACAAGCCCGTTGATCGTCAGCCTCTCTGGTACTTGTTTCAGGGCAATATGCCCCGTAGCCAAGCTAATGCGCAGCTCTCTGGACACCATCATCATGACCTGATCCTTAACCTTCGTCTTCTTGGCCAGATACTCTGTATGCCCCGGAAAATCATAGCCGGCACGAACAATTGCCAACTTTGAAATTGGTCCGGTAACCAGCGCACTCACCTTTTTCTGCTTCACAAGGCGGATCCCCTCATCCACGGCATTCATTGCCATGCTACCAGCTCTAGGAGTGAGTTTACCCATCTCCACTGACACTTCCTGGCCCTTGCTCGTATCCACAATCCGGATGCCACGTTCGGGAAGAGGGGCGGTCATGTTTTCGATGAGAGCAGGCGGCCGCCTGCCCAATGCCTTCGCATGAACCTGCAAGACCTTCTTTGCCCCAATGACCACCGGCTCTATCCGCTTCATTATCAGCGGGTCATCTAGACACTTCAGCACCACTTCCGGACCAATCCCATTGGGGTCGCCCAGCGTGATGGCAATGCGCATGCGCTCTTTAGAGTCCGCAGTCAAGGTCTAACGCTTCTTGGGATGTGCGTAATCGCGAATAAATTCGGTCAAAAGCCGAACCCCGAAGCCCGTCCCTCCAGCTGGTCTATATGGCAATTCGGACTTCAGAAATGATGGACCTGCCATATCAATGTGAACCCACGGATAGTCAACAAAATTTTCGAGGAATTTTGCGGCAGTAATGCTCCCCGCTTCGCGGTTACCGATATTTTTGATATCTGCAACATCGCTCTTGAGCGCCTCCGCATAATGGGCATGCATCGGCATTGGATGTAAGAGGTCTCCACTGCGCTCTGCTGCTTCCATCACCGGCTCCAGGCGTTCACTTGCCCCCGAATCCTCTCGGGTCATGACGGCAGCAACTTGGCTCCCCAGTGCGACAACCTGTGCACCGGTAAGCGTGGCGAGATCAAACACGATTTCCGGCCGGTACAGCTTTGCATAAGAGAGCGCATCAGCAAGAATCAGCCGCCCTTCTGCATCCGTATTCAGTACCTCGACCGTCATCCCAGAATGCATTCGCAGTACATCTCCGGGAACGTAGGCATCCTGTCCTGGTCGGTTGTCTGTTGCCGGAATCAGGCCAATCACGTACAACGGAACATCCAGGCGGGCGATAGCCTCCATGGCACCGATCACGGCAGCAGCACCTGCCATGTCTGCTTTCATATGATCCATGGAATTTTTTGTCGGCTTGAGAGACAGTCCACCCGTATCAAAAACGATTCCTTTACCGACCAGCACAACCGGCCGGGAATTCCCCGCTTTGCTGGGCTTCCACGTCATTTCAATCATGACGGGTGGCTCAAGACTGCCACGGTTCACTCCCAGCAATCCTCCCATTTTCTCCTTCTCAATGTCTGACTTATCCCAGACCGACACTTCATAGCCATATTTACGACCGAAGCGCTCGACAATCTTCCCAAGTAGAGTCGGGGTTTTGTCGTGTGGAGACAAATTAACCAGGTCACGTGCTGTAATCGTTGCTTCGGCTTCAATTCGTCCACGCTCCGCTCCCCGCCTGGCCGATTTTTCATCACGACCCGCATGCAAGACCAGCCGTTCCGTAATAGTTCGTTCCTCATTGGGCCGTGTCTTGTAACGGTCGTATTCATAGGAGGAAAGCATGTACCCCTCTACTAGGGATTGCCCCGTCGCTTCGGAGTCAAGCTGTGAGTCGGGCAGACATAAAGCAACGGTGGTCGCTTTGGTCTTCATTGCCATATGTGCGCCCGCCGCGGCCGCCCTACGAAGCGCTTCACGATCAATATTCTCTGGATATCCCAACCCAACGACCGCAACTCTGCGGGCACGACCAGAGGCGGGATAGCATAAAAGAGTTTCTTCGAGATCACCCTCAAAGTCAATCAGCGCAGCGTTGAGTGCCTCTCCAACTGGTCCACCAATCTGTGCTGCACGGGCTCGCGCAAGCGAGCGTCCAACCGGAATGATGAGCAGATCTACATCCAAATCCTGGAGACTAAGTGTGGTGACAGAAACTTTCATTGTTTTGGACTGGATAATGCTTTTAGATAGGCTTCATCTTCTTCTGCCAAGACCACAGCATCTTCTTCAAATAAGCCAGAAATACCTTCGAGAACGACCTCGACCGCCTCCCTGACCGGGCGTCGAATGAATGCTCCTGCTGCGTTGTGATGCCCTCCACCACCATAGATTTGTGCCCAGATATCCATTCGATGGCTGCCTTTGGATCGGAAACTCACCTTCACACCTCGCTTCGTTTCCGTGAAAATGAGTGTAATGCGGACCCCTGCAATAGACATCACCATGTCCGAAAACCCATGAATCTCATCATACCCTACCCCAGCCGTCTCGAGCATGTGTCTGGTAATTGTGATATACGCCAGTTCCCCGTCATATAAAAAAGTTAATCCCTGAAATGCCATCGAAACTAGGCGAGGCCAGGCGGGGCTGTGGTTCTCGTAGACCCCGGCATAGACCTCCAGAGGCGAGTAGCTTCCGCGATCGAGCAGATCTGCTGCCATCCTGTGCACCTTCGGAGTTACCGAAGAAAACCGGAACGAGCCTGTATCTGTCATGAGTGCGGTATAAAGCGCCGTAGCCATGTTTGAATCAATCAAATCCCGATCATAGGTGCAGATCAAATCGTAAATCAATTCCCCAGTCGCGGCTGCATCCTCATCGCGCATCATCCAGGTAAACCAGGACTCCGGTTCTGTGTGATGGTCCACCAGTAGTACGGGCCCTTTGTAGAGATCCAGGGCCCGGTCTACAGTTTTTCCTAACCGATCTCTTGAATTTGTATCTACTACAACAAAGAGATCCGCTTGGGCAACTGCATTTAAGTTTTCCAAGGTATTCCCGGTTCGTATCACTTCCGAACCTGGCATCCACTCCAGACTAGGTGGAACGGGGTCAGAATTAAACAGCACTACTTCTTTACCCAGGTGCTCAAGAAACCTGCCAAGCGCAACCTGTGAACCGATTGCATCCCCATCAGGACGCTGGTGAGTTGTAATCACAAAACAATGATGGCCAAGTAGTACCTCTAAAATATCTTTTAACATGGCATCAACAGATGTCGCAATCAGAACCAGAAGGTTTCGCTTGTACCCTCCGTTAACGGCAACCTCCGCCAGCAGAGTGCGACGCACCGGTGATCACCCATAGGACTCTAGTTATAGAGCCTCGGCGACCCTTAGGTAAAAAACCTTAATCTGGCTTCTTAAACAGAAATTCTTGCGACTTGTTCGATGGGTCCGCGCTATATGGAAAGCCATGCTTCCGTCTGGCGGGGAAGTACCGATTCTGGAGAGATTGACTCTGCAAGTAAGGCCCGACTGATCCGCTCCATACGCGCCCCCTGTGAGCCCTTGACCAAAATCACATCTCCCGATTCCGGTTGATAGATTCTTCCGCAATTCAGCTCGTGTTCGAACTCCCTTGAATCAGAAAGGCAGTGCATTCGCTGCTTCAGCGCTGCGGGCAATTCTTCTGCCGCCGTTTGCATTCGAGGACCACATCCATAGATCAGGTCTACATCCTGGATTGCCTTTTGCAAAACCGCCTTGTGCGCCTCACGCTCCATTGCACCGAGCTCTAGCATGTCACCGAGGAAGGCAATACGTCTTTGAGCAATCTGCTGACGCAACACATCCAGCGCAACCTTTACAGCATCTGGACTGGCATTATAGGAGTCGTCAATTAAAGTAGAACCATTTTTCCCAGGAAGAGGATTCAGGCGTCCTTTTTCAGGTTTCAGTCTGCACAGAGCTCCGTTAATTGCTTTTGGGGACAATCCGACTGCGGTTCCAGCTGCAAATGCAGCCAGTAGGATATAGATGACATGTTCACCCAATAGGGAAACCTCAGCAGTAATCTCACTGGGCGTTATATCCGCATCGGCAGCCATTCCGTACAGTAAATGTCTACCTTTGCATTCCGCGATCATTGCCCGCGTACGTGGATCGTCCGCATTCAGGCAGGCAATCCCAGTGGCATCAAGTGCTCGAACCAATTCACCCTTTTCCCGCTGAACCCCCTCAATTGAACCCAACATCTCCAGATGGACGCCCCGCACATTTGTCACAATAGAAATATCCGGCTTGAAGTACTGACAGATGTCTTTCAAATCTCCCTTCTTTGCCGCTCCCATTTCAAGGACCAGGTACGTATTGGTCTTAAGATCACTGTTCGCCAAGGTGAGGGATAACCCTAGTACCGTATTGAGATTACCGATCGAAGAGACCACGGGGCCTGCGGCCTGTAACACCTGTGTCACAGCCTTTCGCGTGGTGGTCTTGCCCATTGAGCCGGTGATCGCAATCACTCGCGCATCTGCACGCTCGACTTTGTTGCGTGCAACTTCCGCGATATGCGAGATCGTGTCCGGGACAAGACTCAGCCTGTTCTCATTTACTCCCTCAATCGCCCGCTCCACAATTGCCTTTGAGGCACCTCTTCTGAACGCCTCCTGCACAAAATCGTGCCCATCATAGCGTTCTCCCCTGATTGCGACATATATATCCCCCTCTCTTAATGTCCGGGTATCAATCGAAAACGGCATTACCGACTGCGAATCAATTGTGAGCGCCGGTGATGGGTAACAAATGCATCCTGGATCAGGGCATCCACAAGGTCAGAAAACGACATCCCGGAATAATCCCAGAGCATTGGATACATACTGACCGACGTAAACCCTGGGATGGTATTGACTTCATTGACCAGTATCCGATTATCTTTTTCAAGAAAAAAATCTACCCTGGCCATCCCGAAACAATCAAGAACTCGGCAGGTCCGCCGGGCTAAATCCTGTATGCGCGTCGTGACTGCCTCCGGTATTGATGCTGGAATGATGATCTCGGTTGCGGATTCATCTTCATACTTTGCCTGATACGAGTAAAAGGAATGTGTTGTAGTTATTTCGCCACAGACAGATACGTGAACTGGATTTCGGCCCAATACAGCGCATTCAATCTCACGCCCTGTAATCGCTTCTTCCACTAATACCTTTTCATCATACTTGAACGCCTCTTCAATCGCCGATTGATATTCCATCAAAGACTCTACGCGGGAAATCCCGATAGAGGATCCCGTGTTTGCTGGCTTAACGAAGAGTGTTTTACCGAGCACTCTGGCCAGATAGTCATAACTGGGAAGGTTGGTCTCTCCGTTATGGAGAACCCTGAAGTCTGGTACGGTGATCCCCGCCTCCCGTAATAGGCGCTTGGAAACATCCTTATCCATGCAAACGGATGAGCCAAGAACCCCCGCTCCCACATGGGGAACCTTGTACATCTGAAACAGCCCCTGAATGGCCCCATCTTCTCCATTTGTCCCATGCAGAACAGGAAATACCACATCCACATGAACCGCATCCCGTGGGCTTTCGATCGGAGCCAATCCCCCATCCGGTTTCAAGAAGACTAACTCCCCGGGTGCCTGGAAATCAATCTGTGAGGACGGCGTATTGGAAACGGTTGCCACTCGAACCCATGTACCATCGCGATCTATACGGACCAGCGTGACTGCATAGCGTGTTCGATCTATGGCATGAAAGACATTACGTGCCGATACCAGAGAAACTTCATGTTCAGCCGACTGACCTCCGTAAATAAGAACGAGGTGCGGCATGGAAGGAATGTGTTGCAGTGTCACGGTTGATGCTCTACCAGTTGCCCTTTATTATAAATTGCCCAGGCGCGCCCGGTCATGGGCGAGCCTACGAATGGGGTATTCCGACTCTTGGAGTGAATGTGCCTGGACTCAAATACCCAGTTGGTTGTCGCATCAAAGATCGTCAAATTCGCTTTTGCTCCCGCTTCAAGTGCCGGAACATCAAGCCCCAGAATCTCACGCGGGGTGACACAAAGCCGGTTCACAGCCTCGGCAACGCTCAGGCGCTTGGTAGCGATCAGGTGCTGCCCAGTGAGTCCCCAGGCCGTTTCAAGTCCAATGATCCCGAATGGGGACGATACAAAGTCCGTCTCCTTTTCAAAAGCAGCATGCGGCGCATGGTCCGTACAAATCGCATCCAAGGTTCCGTCACAAAGCCCGGCTCGAATTGCTTCTACATCCTCGGCCGTCCTGAGGGGCGGATGCATTTTGGTCTGTACATCAAAGCCAGACTCCTCAACCATTTCATCGGTCAATGAAAAATGATGTGTACATGCCTCTGCCGTTACGTGGATTCCTCGTGCTTTCGCTTCACGGATCATCGCCGTTGAACGTGCAGTCGATACGTGTGCTACATGTAAATGTCCCTGTGTCAACTCCGCCAACATGAGATCCCGCCCCAGCATTGACTCTTCTGAAAATGTCGGGATCGGTGTCAGCCCTAGATTGGTAGATATGATCCCTTCATTCATCTGCCCCTTAGGCCCCAGAGACAGATCTTCCATATGATTAATGATCGGTTTACCGACAACTCTGGTATATTCAAGTGCTCGGCGCATAAGGCTTCCATTCTGAACCGGCGATCCATCATCGCTGAATGCCACCGCTCCGGTGGCTGCCAATTCAGCCATCTCAGATAAATCCTTCCCCTGCCGCCCCCGGGATACACAGGCAATGGGATGTACATCCACAGGCAACTCTTCCGCCCGCTTAATCAATGAATGAACAGCTTCCCTGTTGTCTATTGGCGGATTCGTGTTCGGCATACAGGCAACTGCTGTAAAGCCTCCGAAGGCGGCAGCCCGGCAACCTGTTGTGATGGTCTCTTTATGCTCTTCGCCGGGATCGCGTAAATGGACATGCATGTCCATCCATCCAGGGGAAATCATCCGTCCTTTCGCTTCCAGAACCCGCTCATCAGAGACCGTAAGATTCGAGCCGATTTCCACAATCAGGCCGTCGTGAATACGTATGTCTGCACGCCGGCTCTTCCCCGTCGAGGGATTTAGTATTACTCCGTTCTGAATGCAAAGATCTGGTGTCATTCACTACCTAGTCTTGTAAGACATTCCATCTGATAGAACTGGAAGGATACTCTGCCGTTGGTAGCGCCATTTAGAGATTTCTTGCTTCTGCAAAACAATCGGGAGTTGGCACATCTGCTTCAAACACAACCTATACACATCAGAACAATCCATGGATCTCGTGCAGGTGCGTACCACAGAATTCCTGCGCAGCCACGGTGCGGCTACAAGGGCTGTGCTCCATAGATCTCGTATAGTACCCGTAACCTCATTCAAATACTGATCCACTCCAATTCCACCCCGCAAACGTGTATATAACCTTGTAGAAGAACAACAACCTGACTTTTTATTACAATCCCAAACGGGCATGGCTTCAATGAAGATAAAGGAAGCAGTACATCGTATTCTGCTCCGCTACGTGTGCCGGTATATCTCCAGTCCATTAAAATGTTTATGTGGAATATGGACATGATGAATCATGATTCGCGTGTGTGTTCCGTAAATTAGGGCGTAGTCCGGGAATTACGAACTCTCTTCCTCTCTCGTGATAATTGGGCTGCCAGGATTTACATACGCGGTTTTCGGAGCTTAAAATTTGATCTATACATGGTACAGAAATCTAAAGCAAAACACGAAATCAATATTCTTATCGTTGAGGACGAGGAAGATATCGCGGAAGTCATCGCTCATTTTCTTGGGGACGTTGGCTACAACGTGGACATCGCCTATGATGGACAGCAAGCTCTTAAAAAGGGCCACCCGTGGACAGATTTGATTCTCCTTGACGTTATGCTCCCAAAGATTGATGGATTCGAGGTATGCCAGCAACTCCGATCAAAAGTCGAGACGGAGAAAATCCCCATCATCTTCCTCACCGCAAAAGATGAAGATGAAGATCAGGTCCGTGGACTTATGTTGGGTGGGGACGATTACTTGACAAAACCCGTCTCGATGGAAGTGCTCCTTGCGCGGATACGAGCTGGTCTACGACGAGCTCAGATCGGAGAAGTTGAGACAATTACAACCATGGGACTCACAATTTATGTCAATGAATACCGGGCTGAGTTTCAAGGAATTGATCTTGGACTCACGTTGACAGAGCTTGAGTTACTTAGTTTCCTGATTCGGCATCCTCGACAGGCCTACCGCCGAAAAGAATTACTGGATGTAATCTGGCCAGATTCCAAGATGGTGACGCAACGCACCGTCGACACGCACATGAAAAATCTGCGAGAGAAGTTGGGGAACTTTGCCAAGTACATTGAAACGGTTCGAGGGGTCGGGTATCGCTTCAATGATGCGATATCCTATGAGGGAGAAGCGAACGAACCTGACCAAAAGAAAGGGCCGAATGGTCTGGCCATCTCGCACTCATAGATGGGGGTTTCCAGCCCGGGCTCCTACGCGAACATGGATGTTTCTCACGTTCGCACTTTTTGTGGGACTAGCTGCCGGCGGTGCCACCTTTTATTTGACCCTGAATTTAAGTGACCACATCCGCAAGGCTGCCCATAAGAGTCACCTCGTGGATACGGAACACCTTGCCTCGCTCATCTTATCCACGGAGGGTCTAGCCTCCAAAGTACCCAGCGACTGGATTGAAAGCCTGGATCCTACTGCTGTCGCGGTTTTGCAGCTCGACGAGCTATACATTTTTATTGGACATAATGATTCTCTGTACTGGAAAAATACTTCCTTAGAGGATATTGCCATCCTTGATATCCTCTCTCGCACCTCCGTTGAAGAACCTTTTTTTGATGTAGTTACGATCGGAAATGGACAGACAATCAAGATCGGAGCGATTCGGCGGGATGAGGTTGTGATTGGACTGGTGCGGCCTGTGAGTGCTCTGTATGCTTTGGCGGCAGACATGCGAAACCGTATGATTGCCGGAATTGGGCTCGCATTATTTATGGCTATGATCGGTGCCTGGATTGCCTCCAATCAGGTTACAAAGCCGCTGCGGGCGATTATGAGAACTGCCCGGCGTATCGTTGCAGGTGAGTACGGTACCCCTATCAGGGTCTCCTCCAGGGCTGCAGAATTTCAGGATCTGGGGCATCACCTCGAATACATGTCGAGGATCTACACGAAAAAGATTCATGAATTGGAAGATGTTACAAAGCTGCAGCGTGAGTTTATCAGCAATATGTCTCACGAAGTCCGCAACCCCATCTTCGCAATCGGTGGCTTCCTCGAGGCTCTAGGATCTCCAAAACTCTCGGAAAAACATCGTCAAAGATATTCTGCGAAAGGATTGCAAAATTTAAAGCGTCTCAATCATCTATTTGGCTCCCTCATAGACATTGCGAGACTTGAG
>JAPPBZ010000076.1 GCA_026702635.1 Bacteroidota bacterium | reverse complement strand
AACAATGGCTCCGCACATGTATGGCGGAATGAGTCCGAGGGGGGAACTTGGCTTCGGGTTGAACTCACAGGTACCAAAAGCAATCGCAATGCATACGGCGCACAGATCCACCTGTGGAGTCGTGGACACATGCAGGTGCGGCGGGTTCGCACGGGTTCCAGCTATTTGTCCCATTCGGAGTCTGCCGCCTTTTTTGGTCTCCAGGGGGCGCCAGACAGTCTTTATGTCCATTGGCCAAGTGGCCTGGAAACCCGGGTTTATGGATTGCCGACTAACACCACGATAGACATTTTGGAAGATGAATTGTAAGGGAATGATTCGAATTGGAGGGATGGTCCTGCTTTTCGTTTTCGGAGCATGCAGTCAATCCAGCCCTGATCCGCAGATATCAGAAGAGATCCAGCAGGCCCCGCCGATTTTATTTACGGATGTGACCGCGTCTGCCGGTCTGGGAGACTTCCTGCACGAAACCGGAGCTTTTGGAGATAAATGGTTTCCAGAGACGATGGGGGCAGGAGGGGGGGTTCTCGATTATGATGGCGATGGCATCCTGGATATTATGTTGATCTCCGGCAGTGTGTTTTCGACGCAGGGAGCGATCTCACAACCCTCAATCCGTCTGTATCGCGGCAACGAGGGCGGGCAATTCACAGAAGTGACCCAAGAGGCTGGTCTGCAACCTCTTCAGAGCTATGCATTTGGTGTGAGTGTCGCAGATTACGATAATGATGGCGACCCCGATGTATTTGTGACCGCGTTGTATGAGAATCTTCTGCTTCGCAATGAGGGAGGAGTTTTTCGCGAAGTCAGCCAGGAAGCAGGACTGGGAGGATATAGCGAGTGGAGCAGTGCCAGTGTGTTTCTGGATGCGGATCGAGATGGGTTTCTGGATTTATACATCGGGAATTATGTTTACTGGACTCCTGAAGAGGATATTTATTGCACACGGGTAGGAGATAAGAAATCCTATTGCACCCCGGAGCAGTATGAGGGAATTGCGGGACGCTTTTACCGGAATCGAGGGGACGGTACATTTGAAGAGAGGTCAGATGATTTTGTCGGATTGCCTGGCAAAACGCTTGGGGCTGCGGCTGTGGACTACAACCGGGATGGATGGCCGGATTTGATTGTTGCGAATGATACCCAGCGAGACCTTCTTTTTGAAAACCGGGGAGATGGGACCTTTGTTGAGAAGGGCGTGGTCAGCGGGATTGCGTTCGATGAAACCGGGCGTGCACGCGCCGGAATGGGGATCGATATCGGTGTAGTGGACCATACCGGTGGAGAGACGGTATTCATAGGACATTTCTCAGGCGAGATGGTGGGTGTCTATCGACATGTGGGCAACGGAATCTTTACCGAACGGGCAGCAGTTTCCCAGATCGGACGGCCCAGCCTGCGTACACTGACTTTTGGGCTGCTGCTGGCTGATTTTGATCTGGATGAAGACCTGGATCTAGTTACTGCCAATGGTCACATTACCGAAGATATTGGAGAGGTGGAGGAAGGGGTTACCTTTCGGCAGCGGTCGCAGCTGTATATCAATGAGGGAGAGGGGCGGTTTTCCGAGGCGGAACCGACCGGTGTCCTCTCAGAATTCATGTTGGCCCGGGGGGCAGCGTGGGCAGACTATGATCAGGACGGGGACCCGGACCTGCTCATCACGGAGAATGGTGGACCGGCACACCTCTGGCGGAATGACACATCCTACGGGAATTCGCTGACCGTAAAGTTAATCGGCTCCGAAAGCAATCGGGATGCGGTCGGAAGCCTTGTTCGTGTGCATGTTAATGGGAAGTGGCAGGAGCGCTACGTGCGGACCGGTGCGAGTTACCTTTCCCAGAGCCAACGATGGCCACTGTTTGGTCTGGGTGTGGCAGAGTCCGTGGATTCATTGGAGGTGCGGTGGCCAAACGGCGGCTTCATGAGCCGCACCGTCATACCAGCCGGAACGATTACCCTGGTGGAAGGATCATAGTCCGTTTCAATTTGCCGAGCCATCAATGCAACTAGAAAAAAGCGCATATTCAGCAGCAGAGAAATCCACTGGAGTAGTCCTGAACCTAGGGCATACTGCACATGGAGCCCGGCAGATCTATGGGGGTGTGGCGGGCATCCTTCTGCTTTGCCTGTCCATTGTGATAGCCGGTTGCCGTGAACCGGTCGGGATTGCTCAGAAGCAGCGGAACAGTCTCTCTCCGCAGGTCGCCAGGTACATGACTGAGGCAGAAGGGGCATTTTCCCGAGGGGTGTATGAGTTGGCACTGGCCTATACGGACAGTGCGGAGGCCTATGTGCCGGAGTTGGCTGATCTCCATTTTTTACGGGGTAAGATCTACACGCAGCTCAATCAGTTGCAGGTGGCACAGGCTGCCTATCAGGTCGTCCTGGAGATTGACCCGGAATATGCGGGTGCGCGATTCGATATGGGGCTGAACAGCTTCCGTCGGGGGAAGCTCCGAGATGCAATAAATTATTATCTGGAAGAGGAACTTGAAGTTGGCCCGACCACTGCTCTCTATCATGAATTGGGTCGAGCCTATGCCAGGATTGGTGTGCCAGATAGCGCGGAGGCTGCGTATGAACAGGCGTTATCGTTGGATCCAGAACATACGACAACCTATATGTGGCTTGGGCAACTGCTAGAAGAAACCGGGAATCTGGAAGGCGCACTGGAGGCGTCTTTGAATGGTCTCAGACTACGCCCGGATGATTTGGACTATCAATATATCGTGGGGACACAGTACTTTCGACTCGACTCCGCTGAAGCAGCACTCCCCTATCTTGAGCCTGTAGCGAATGAATGGACATGGCATCACGGAGCACAATTCAATCTCGGCCAAATCTACATGCGGCTCGGGCGAGAGGCGGAGGCGGAGACTTATTTTGCGAGGGCGGATGAAGCCCAGCAACTTCAGCAGCGTGTTAATGAGGCTCAGAATGCGATCAATAACGATCCCACTTCGCCGGCCAACTGGATCGAACTGGGGAATCGACTTCGGGAGTCCAAGAGGTACGGTCGTGCGATTGAGGCGTACAAGAATGGGCTGACGATTCAAGTTCCGCCGGGGCTTGCGCTGTATATGCAAACGAACCTTGCCACGCTTTATATGGAGTGTGGGGATTTGAGCGAGGCGGCCAGGAGGTTTGAAGCAATCTTGCGGGCAGACCCGGATTTAAGTGCAGCCAGACTGAATTTAGGAATCGTATATGCGCAGGCGGGCAGGTTTGACGAGGCGCGCACTATGTGGACGGAACTCCTGGAAAGAGAGCCTCCAAACATCGCTGCTCAGAGCTATCTGGAACAGCTGGATACAATGGATCAAAATGAATATGTGGAAGCGAGTACTACTGATTGTCGCGATAGCGGTTAGTTCGAGTTTTGGGGCAGAATCCCAGATCATCCAGGATGGGGACTGGGTCGGGCAGATTATTCATCGGAACGGTCGAGCCATGGAGGTGACCTATAAGGTTCGGAACGAGGAAGATGGATTGCAGATCACGCTTGTGGTGGCGGAATATGGTCCCTTTCAGTTCAGAGATATACGGATAAGTGCAGACAGTCTGTCCTTTGTGTGGGAACCTTCGTTCGAGTTGCCATGCACACTAGCGCTTCTTCCCGACGGAGTGTATCATGGTGTATGTGCAGATCCGTGGGGAGGTTATGGAGGGGCGATCATGGCACCTCCCGGCTCCGACAGAGATGCGTTAACCCTGGATGAGATGACGTTCCGACGTATTTCCAGGCTACAGGAGGATACGGATTCAGAGCCCGAAGAATGGCGGTTGGGGGGAGCCTATCCGAAGGGGAGTACCGCGGTGCTGAACGACCTGGACGTGAATTATGTTGATGCAGGCACGGGTCCAGAGACGGTGGTGCTGATTGCAGGGTTGGGGGATAACCTTACCACTTGGGAGGTACTTCACCAGAGTCTGGCACAGAATCTTCGCACGATTGCGTATGATCGGCCTGGTCTTGGTTTATCAAAGGCATCGCCATTGCCCCGCACCTTGGATCAGATGGCATCTGAGTTGAGGGACTTGCTCCAGAGCATCAATGCTCCCGCACCTTATTTGCTTGTGGCGCATGCAGAAGGGGCATTTATTGCCCGCCGGTTTGTGGATTTATATACCGAACAGGTGCGTGGCCTAGTCCTTATTGATCCTGACCACGAAAAGCAGGCCGGGGTATGGAAGGGGCTGGATGCAGAGGCGTGGCAGTCATACTGGAGTCGTATCAAGCGCTTTCAGTCCATGTTGCCGGGAGGGACAGGCCAGGAGTTCAAGATCTATGCCGAAATAATTGATGAGAAGATGGATCCAGGGCTGTCGTCTGCACCTTCGGTACCCACCGTGATCTTGACAGCAGAACGTGTACCTGATCCTACTAGTTGGATTGGGGAGTCTCGAGAAGGGCGCGAGGCATGGAGCAGTTTTCATGCTTCCTGGGTGGAGAAGATGCCCATGGGCACGCATATGATCCTGGATTATGGCTCCTATATCCATCAGGAACAGCCAGATAAGGTAAAAGAAGCTATTCACAGTATACTGTCCGGGAAATAGTTACCGGATGTGCGTGACTTGCTCCGAGGAGATCGGGTGACCGTCAAGGAAGCTGTGAATGAAGTAGGTTCCGCTGGGCAGGCCGTTCGCGTCGAGTACAATGCGTGTGAGCTGGTGCAGTACAGGTGTTCCGTTGAAAAGCGTCTGGATTCGACGCCCGACAAGGTCGTACAATACGATTTCGACCAGTCCAGATGTTCCAGAGGTAAACTCAAGTACAGTCTCGGCGGAGAAGGGATTTGGATAAGGGGCGTAGATCACCAGATCCTCAGAATAGAGTTCAACGGTGATGGGCTCGGAGATTCTGTAGGCACCGGATGTGGTGATCTGCCGGATTTGGTATGAATACTGGCCCGGGTCCAGGTTGTCAATGGTGTAGGCAAAGCTGGCGGGTACTTGTGCACGTCCAGGTACTTCAGCAAGAATTACAGGTGGATCAATGCGCTCGATCACAAATGTAATCCCGACTGATGATTGGGTTGTCGACCATACAAGTTGAACAGACCGTTCCCCTGGGATCGCACGCAACTCACTGAACGCGACAAAGTCATAACCCAAGCAATCTTTACGCAGTGGCAATTGACAGATCGGGTTTGCATTCAGTGCTGTATACGTGGCATTATCAGGCAGGCAGAGTCCAGCATTTTCTGACAGGTTGCACTGATTTAACGTCGCGCCGAGTGCTGCCACTTCCAGGGGCAGTATTCCCGTGAGTTCGTTGTTGCTGAGATCAAGGGTCACGAGTTGGCTCAGCCCGGCATACTCTTGAGGGACATCCCCCTGGAGGTTGTTTTTTGAGAGGTTGAGTACTTGGAGGTTATGTAGAGAGGACAAGGATCGGGGCAGATCTCCCGCGAGGTGATTATCCGGCAGGACGATGCTGGTGATCTCTTCATTGTGGCAGCTTATGCCGTGCCAGTCACATGGATCTGAGCTGGCAAGCCATCCCTCACTTTGTACCCAGGATGCCCCACTGGTCTCATAGTAGACAGATTCAAGGCTTTGGCAATCTGCGCCCTGACATACCTTGCATGTACTTTGCTGCGAGAGTGAACAAACCTGAAGAAGGTCCGCATAGGGGGGTGCATCCGGAATGCATATGCGATTGCCTTCGAGGTGGCAATTGGTGATCCCAGCGGCGTACGTAGCCGTTGTGAGAGAAAGTGCTCCTTCCAGATCATTGTTGGCGAGTGAGAGCCATACGAGCTGATCCAGTTGAATCAATGTTTCGGGTAGGATTCCAGAAAACATGTTATTGCTGACATCAAGAAACTTGAGCGCGTTCAGGTCTCCCAGCCAGGTTGGAAGAGTGCCGTTAAAGAGGTTCTGACTCAGGTCAAGATGTTCAAGTTTGATGAGGTGACGGAGGGAATCGGGGATAGCTCCGCCGAAGTTGTTTCCACGGAGATCAAGGTGCTGTAGCTGTGTAAGTTGTCCGAATCTTTCGGGTACGGAGCCTTCCAGTTTATTGTCTCCCAGACTCAGTTCACGAAGGTTGGTCAGGTTTCCCAGTTCCACCGGGATCGTACCGGAAAAGGCATTATTACCGAGCAGAAGAACTTCCAGGTGTTCCAGGTCTCCGAGCGTAGCCGGGATCTGATTGATCAATTTTTTCTGCCGGATCCCCGGACCGGTATTGTCAATGCGGATTGAACGCAATTCTGAAAGGAAAGCCAGGTCTCCCGGAAGTGTACCGGTGAGGTCGTTTCCAGACAGATCAATATGTATGATATCTCTTGGCCAGGCAGAAGATTGACAGGTGATCCCGTACCAGTCACACGGCTGATTCGTTCGAAGCCATCCGTGCACATTCCGCCAGTTGAATCCATCGGTATCGTAGAATAGTTTTTCCAGAACCTGACAGTCCTCCAAAGTAATCTGATCAATCAGGGGACATCCCAAGAATTGTGCGTGTGTAGCCGTTGCATGAGAAACTGCAAGGACAAGGATCAAGGGGACGACACGGGTCATATGCTTGGGAACCTGTGTTCTTCTCTTACCGCCATATTTCTGAGTTGTTGGGAATTCAGAAAGATGTGAATGAATCAGCGGGCTATGCCGTCAAGCTTGGCAGCGGAGCAAGTTTAAAGGCAACGGGTGCATAGGTCAAATCTGACGGAGGATGCGCACTTCCGGGCATAACTGGATAACCCTGGTGTGTAGACACAGATGGCGGCACATGAGGTGCGAATCCCCTGTGCCTCATGGGCTAATTTTCAGGTCCTTTTTTATGAGACAAAGGAACACTCCAAAGAACTTCGTGGTCCAAGGCCGGTCATGGCATGGCTACGATAAATCACGGACGCTTCCCGGGGAATTTGTCCTAATGAGAACCTGCGACCAAAGAATACAAAGTGCACCGGGTAGCACAGAGTATACAGTCCATTCACTTATCCTCCATTCCCGACTAGAAAATGGCGGTAGCAGCTAGATATTTTGGATTCTTCTTATTCGTATTTCTTTGCACGGCATCTGTTGCAAGTTCACAGATAACAGTTCGAGGTACGGTTACCGATGGGGAGACCGCCACACCTTTGCCGGGAGTGACCATCGCGGTTCGCGGGACCACACTCGGAACCACAGCAGCCCTGGATGGAAGCTATACGCTTCAGGTCCCGACTTCTGACGCGACGCTTGTATTCCGATTTATCGGATATCAAACGCAGGAAGTGGTTCTGTCTTCAAACACAGAGGAGATCAATGTCATCTTGATGCCGGCGATCTTCGGTTTAGATGAAGTTGTCATTGTGGGCTCGCGGCGCCAGCCCAGGCTCTTGAAAGACTCTGCAGTGCCGGTTGATGTACTGGGAGTTTCGGATCTGCAATCATTGGCTACAACGGACGTGGATCAGATCCTGCGCTCGCAGATCCCATCGTATAATCTTCAGAGCTATACGGGTGATGAAGCTGCCATCGTGCGTCCAGCTACGCTGCGGGGCCTCCCCACCGATAACGTGATTGTACTGGTAAACGGTAAGCGACGTCACCGGTCCGCCTCCATTGCACTTTCTGGAAGCTCGTTGAATAAGGGAGCACAGGGGCCGGATCTCAATATGGTTCCCACGATTGCCTTGCGTCAATTGGAGATTCTCCGCGATGGCGCGACGGCCCAGTACGGTGCGGATGCGGTAGCTGGTGTGTTCAACCTACAATTACGGGAAGATCAACAGGGAGTACGTTCCCTCTTACGGACGGGACAATATTCGAGAGGAGACGGGCGCTATATCCATCTGGCAACAAATGCGGGGTTTTCTTTACCTAGGAACGGTTTTTTGAATCTAAGTGCCGAGTACAGGGATGTACAGTCGACAGTTCGGAGTGTCCAACGCGAAGATGCAGGAGTACTGGCCGAGCGGGGTTACCCCGTAAATAACCCCGCTCAGATTTGGGGAAGTCCTGAAGTAAGCCACAGCATCATCGGGTTTTTTAATGCGGGGCTGGATGTAACTCCTGGGATCCGAGCCTATGCCTTTGGTGGCGGCGGGAGAAGAACTGAGGAATACGGCTTTTTTTTCCGTGCACCCGGTACGGAAACTGCTCGCAGCAGTGTATTTCGTTTTGGTGCGGAACGTGCGGTCATTGACCTGAAGCCGGGTCAGGGCCCCGACTGCAAAAATGATGACCGACTACCAGGGCTAAATGCTTCAAATCAGGAAGTCCAGGCGTTTATCTCAGAATTCCAAGGCGAGTGTTATTTATTCAACGAGATGTTTCCGGGCGGATTTACGCCCCGATTCGGAGGAGATGTTTATGATCTTAGTCTCGT
This sequence comes from Bacteroidota bacterium, assembly GCA_026702635.1. Taxonomy (GTDB): domain Bacteria; phylum Bacteroidota; class Rhodothermia; order Rhodothermales; family Bin80; genus Bin80. The sequence goes on along the minus strand of JAPPBZ010000076.1, from coordinate 1,617 downwards.
GGCGGGTTTACGTGGAGGTCAACAGGACGGACTAAATTGGGATGTCAGTGTGAGCGGTGCACGGAGTCTGATTAATTATTTCCTGTATAATTCGATCAATGCTTCATTTGGTCCAGACACGCCGAATTCATTTAAGCCCCGCTCATATTTTCAGCAGGAAGCGGAGGTGTCCGCAGCTTTCTCAATTCCTTTGGCGATTCGGCAACTTTCTTCCCCAATTAACCTGGCTTGGGGGGCAACCTGGCGTACGGAAATTTTTGAGAGCCGGGCTGGAGACCCACTTTCCTGGCAAGTGGGTCCCTATGCAGATCAAGGGTTCAGTGTTGGAGCGAATGGGTATCAGGGTCTGAATCCGGTCTTTGCAGGTCGATGGGCGCGCCCGAACATTGCTGTTTACGTTGATGCCGAGGCAGATTTTACCCAGCGATTCTTAGGCAATATTGCGGTGCGGTACGAAAATTATACTACTGATTTTGGAGGAACACTCAATGGGAAGGCGGCAGTTCTTTATCGGGCAACTGATCGAATTTCGTTACGTGCGGCGACTAGTACGGGATTCCGCGCACCGACTCCCGGGCAAGCAAACCTGAATGTTTTCCGAACAACCGGATTTTCAAAAGAAAAAGGACTCATTGAGGTGGGCCTCTTGCCGTCAACGCATCCAATCGCGGACGCGCTGGGGGGCGAACTTCTGACTCCTGAGCTCGCACGCAGTATTTCGTCAGGATTGGTTGTCGAACTTCGAAAAGGACTCACGTTGACTGCTGACTTTTTCAATATCAAACTGGAGGACCGACTTTCGCTTACAGGAAATATTCCAATCACGGACGAGATCGTACGGATTATAGATTCGAAGGATCTACTAGGGGGTATTACCAACATCCGGGAAGTCCGATTTTATTCGAACGATTTCAGCACGCGCACCAATGGATTGGATCTTTTGTTGGCGGGGGAGCATGAGTGGAGTCGTACACATGCTTCTTTTGGGAGCATTGCATGGAACTGGACAGCTACAAAGCTTACTCATTTTACACCTCCAAGGCAGATCACCAGTTTTCTGGGTGAGACCCTTGAGAACCCCCTAACGCTTGGCTTGCTTACTCGACAGCGACGGATTGAGCTTGAACGCCTGAATCCAAGACACCGCATCGTGGTGACTTACCGACAGGTGGCGAACCAGTGGTCGGGACTGGTACGTGTAAACTGGTTTGACAGTTGGCAGCATTGCCGCTTCGGTAGTTCTACATGCCGTGTAGGCGGGATAGAGGTTCTGGATGAATTTCCGAGCTCTTGGATTCTTGATGCCGAGATCGGATATGCTCCCGAAGATTCCTGGACAATCACCTTTGGCATCAATAATGTGTTTGATGTCGTCCGCAAAACACATATTCAGGAAAGTCTCCGACAGGGAAATCTTGCTCCGCGCAGCTCCCCAATTGATCCGAACGGAATGGGCCTATATTTGCGAATTACATCGCATTTGTATTAATGAGTTTAGTGGACCAAGCGGAACACACGCCGTTCGGAGCCTGCCACGAAAGCCACTCACAAAGCACCCGTGCGGCTACCTTGTAGTCACTACTGATTGCTGCATCCTTGCCACGTGGAGGTAGGGTG
>JAPPBZ010000204.1 GCA_026702635.1 Bacteroidota bacterium | reverse complement strand
GGTTCCTGGAGGAGGGATCTGGCTTAACACGCAGCGCCCCGAATGGAACGATGCAAACAATGCCTTGGCGGGCTGGGGCTGTTCACTGGTAACACTCTTTCATTTACATCGATATCTGGAGTTTGTCGGAAATCTGTATAGGACATCAGGAAAATCCTATCTGGTTTCTCCAGAGGTTTCCGTCTGGCTGGATGAAGTCCAACAAGCATTAGCCGCCTGCGGCAACGTGTCGAATTCTTCCGAACGATTTGAAGCAATGGATGCGTTGGGACGCGCTGCATGCCGATACCGTACAAACCTGTATACCCAGGGGCTCCAGAAAGAACCCATCTCGCTGGATGCCTCAGCCTTGGCAGGTTTCTGTACGCTTGCCTGTGAAGCGATCCAGCCAACGATTCAGAAATCTATTCGGGAGGACGGTCTTGTGCACAGTTATACCGTGTTTCATTCCCGAGCGAATAATTCCATTGATGTTGAAGCGTTGCAGCTCATGTTGGAAGGACAGGTGGCTGCTCTGGCTTCGAACAGTCTCAGTACGCAGGATGCGCTGAATCTGCTGAATGCACTCAGGGACAGCTCACTCTACAGTAATCGACATGGCAGCTATCTGCTTTATGCTGATAAAAGACTGTCCAAATTCAGTCGGCGCAATCATATTTCTCCGAATGACGTCGTACGGCTTTCATTGGTGAGAAAGTTGATTCAGAACGAGGATAACCGTCTCATAAGCCGGAATTCTACCGGGCAGTACTACTTCAATCCAGCACTAGTGAACGCCGTCGAATTGGACAGCTTGATGGAGACCTTGCAGGGCGAAGGCTATAAAATCACAGCCGACAGTCGATCACAGATTCTCGCACTCTACGAAAAGACTTTTAAGCACGCATCTTTCACGGGACGGTCCGGTCGATTTTTTAAGTATGAAGGCCTCGGTTGTGTTTACTGGCACATCATTTCTAAGCTGCTCCTGGCCGTACAAGGTACGTTTTGGAAAGCAGTAGACACGAACGCTCCGGCGAACTCCCGTAAGGCACTTGCCCGGCATTATTACGAAATTCGCAATAGCTTGGGAGGAAGTCAGCCACCTGCCAAATATGGTACATTCCCCCAAGATGCATATTCGCACACTCCTGGTTGGGGAGGTGCGCAGCAGCCAGGCCTGACCGGGCAGGTTAAAGAGGATATTATTTGCCGTTGGGGTGAATTGGGAATTCGTATTTCAGATGGAATCCTGAGCATCAATCCTGAACTGCTTCGTAAGTCCGAATTCTGCCAAAAACGCGAGCCACTTAGTTGGTATGATATAGATGGCATGCAGCAGTCATTGCAGTTGAGTGCCGGTAGCCTTGCATTCACATATTGCCAGGTTCTCTTCGTCTATCATCTTTCAGAGACCCCGCTTCTGATAATTCGAGGAAAAGAATCTGCCGAGAGATCGGACCTGACCCTCTCGTGTGAGGAGAGTTCCGCATTGTTTGGGCGCACAGGTGCAATTACCCGAATTGATGTCCATCTGACCCCGGGCGTTTAGTGCTGTGGGAAGGCATGGGAATTCCTCCGTAACAATAACCCGCGCGGAGACTGGCAAAATTTCAATCTCTTCACAGTCAACCAAGATCAAAACAAAGCGTATTTTGCCCCTGCCGAATACAAAATCAACAATGAGTTTTCTACGCTATCTACTGCTGCTGCTGATACTCGTACAGAATGCCACAGCACAATTTGCCCAACTTCCAGATCAATATCGGTCTGCTGCTGATTCTGCCTATGGAATGATTACCCAGACCTGGCAGGAGCAGAAATTCCCGGGAATGGCCGTAGCTGTGGCGGTCAACGGGCAATTGATCTGGTCCGATGCGGTTGGTTTTTCAGACCTTGAACAACGAGTACCAATGTGGCCACACAGCCGCTTTAGGATCGCAAGTATTTCCAAACCTCTCACGGCTGCGGCCGCAGCCAAACTCTATAGCCAAGCGAAATTGGATGTTGACGCAAGTATTCAGGAGTACGTGCCGAATTTCCCCCAAAAACGCTGGACCATTACCACACGCCAGCTTGGTGCACATCTTGGAGGAATTCGAGGATACCGGCCAGGCGAAATGCTCTCCGCCGTACCCTACTCCACCGTTGAAGATGGATTGGATATTTTTTCGGCGGATACCCTGTTGCATGAACCCGGTACGAAGTATCTCTACTCCAGTTATGGGTGGAACCTGATCAGCGCAGTGATTGAGGGAGCAGCCCAAGAGCCGTTTTTGGACTATATGCAGCGGGAGATCTTCCTTCCATTCAACATGCTGGATACGGTGGCAGATCACCCGGACAGCCTGATTGCACATCGTGTCCGGTTCTATGTCCGCACTCAGGACGGAACCTTACTGAACGCCCCCTATGTGGACAATAGCTATAAATGGGCTGGGGGTGGCTTTTTATCTACCCCGATCGACATTGTCCGATTCGGGATTGCTCATCTGGATTCGTCCTTCTTCGAACAGAAGTCTAAAGAACTGCTGTTTACCGAACAGCAAACCACTGCCGGTGAACCCACTGGATACGCTTTCGGGTGGCGCGTGGAAACCCGTTCCGATAACCTTCGCTACTTCAGTCACAGTGGAGGAGCCATTGGTGGGACTTCTCTACTTGTCGTTCAACCGGACACCGGTGTCGTCGTGGTTGCCATGGTGAACATGAGTAATGCGAACCTGGATGTGGTTCAGCAGATCGTTTCCCTATTTGTTGAACAATCGCAGAATTGAATCCGTTGGCACAACAAAAATCCTCTGGCACAGCGAGAACGACCTGGAGAGATACCACGTCTGCGAAGATCCGTGAAATTCAGGGCCGCGGGTCGGCCATAAGTTCCCTGTATGCATCCAGTTGGACTCACTGAAGCAGTATCTACGCCCGCACATTGATTACCGCACACGCAGGAAGCGGCCGGCTAGTCTTCGAATTCCCACCGGCGATTCTGCCTGAATCCGATACACATACAGGCCCGAGGGCAGTGCCGAGCCTTCAAGAAGAATGCTTTGGCTCCAGCCCGCAACCAGATCCACCGGAGGCGGAGAAAGTACGCGCCTTCCCATCACGTCGAATACCTCCACGTTCAGGGTGGCGGGCCAGGGAAGGTCGACGACGAGGCGCGTGGATTCTCGAAACGGGTTAGGGTAATTTCCTTGGACCGTAAATGATTCCGGTAGCTCTTCCTGCTCCGACGCGACTGGACTGAAGACCTCAATAGTGAACACCAGGCTATCCGTCACCCCGATGAAATCGATAGCTTTGAAGGTAAAAGGCATCGGACTTGAAGTAACCACCGTCGGCGTTCCACTGATCGTGCGTGTAGATGGATCATACATGAGCCCCCACGGAAGGGATATGGGAGTTATTATGTATGTAATCGGTGAAATGCCTCCCATGGCTTCTGGCAGAATCAGCGGAGTAATGGGCTGCGTACGCGGGTACGATTGATCCGCGATATCATCGGCAAAGTGTAATGCTATACATGTTGGCCCCGAGTAACTCGGGATACTGTTCAGCCACGTCTGAAACTCATCATCGGCGGGAGCACAAAGGTTTTGGCCACCGAAGTCGAATACCTCAAGACTATCCAATTTCATCAAGCTCCTTGGAAGCCGTCCCTTTACGACATTCCCCTCTAAGTTCAGCCGCCTCAGCCGCGAAAGATTCCCGAGTTCGGGTGGGATCGGTCCGGAGAGGGAATTGCTAGACAGGTTTAGGTCCTCCAGCTGCTCGAGGTTCCCAAGTTCGGATGGAATTGATCCGGAAATAGAATTGTTCTCCAATCTCAAGTCCTTCAGTTGTCCGAGGTTTCCAAGTTCGGGTGGGATTTCACCAGAAAGAGAATTGTCAGACAACCACAGTGCCTGCAGTTGTGCAAGGTCACCGAGTGTGGATGGGATCGGTCCAGAGAGGGAATCACTCTCCAGTCTCAAATCCTTCAATTTGTCGAGGTTCCCAAGCTCGGGCGGGATCTCCCCGAAGAGAGAATTGTCGGACAGCCACAGTCTCTGCAGTTGTTGAAGGTTTCCGAGTTCACGTGGGATAGGCCCGGCAAGAGAATTGCCAGACAGGTCCAAGTCCTCCAATTGCCTGAGAATCCCCAGTTCGGGTGGAATCAGGCCAGAAAGAGAATTTCTATGCAACCACAGCGTCTGCAGTTGTTCGAGGTTCCCAAGTTCGGGTGGGATCGACCCGGTAAGAGAATTGTCCCAGAGCCACAGCCCCTCCAGTCGTTTGAGGTTCTTGAGTTCGGATGGAATCGACCCGGAAAGTGAATTGCCAGAAAGGCTCAGCCTCTGCAGTTGTTCGAGGCTCCCGAGTTCACGTGGAATCGGTCCAGAAAGAGAATTGCCCCGCAGGCCCAGCACCTGCAGTTGTTCGAGATTCCCGAGTTCGGCCGGGATCGTCCCGGAAAGAGAATTGTTCTGCAGTATCAGCGTCTGCAGTTGTTCAAGATGCCCGATTTCAGACGGGATCTCCCCGGAAAGAGAATTGCCCGCCAAGCTCAATATCCATAGTCGTTCAAGGTTCCCGAATTCGGATGGAATCGATCCGGTAAAAGAATTATCCGCCAAGCTCAGAATCCGCAATTGTTCAAGGTTCCCAAGTTCAGACGGGATCTCCCCCGAGAGGGAATTGTTCTGCAGCCACAACTCCTGCAATTGCTTGAGGCTCCCGAATTCAGGGGGGATTGGCCCGGAAAGGGAATTGCTAGAGAAACTCACCCCCTGCAGTTGTTCAAGATTCCCGAGTTCAGGTGGAATCAACCCAGTAAGAGAATTACCCCGCAGGCTCAGCGCCTGCAATTGTTCAAGATTCCCGAGTTCGGATGGGATCGACCCAGTAAGCGAATTGTCCCGTAGTATCAGCCTCTGCAGACGTTCGAGATTCCCGAGTTCGGGCGGGATCGGCCCAGAGAGTCCCTCATTCTCGAATAAGCCGAGAATTCGTAGGTTCCGCAAGTTCTCAAGTTCGGGCGGCAATGTTCCTCTGAGATTATTGTTTTCCATGGACAACTCGACCACGAGTCCCTCACTAAGCGAGACACCAAACCAGTCGACCAGTTCCTGTTCGCTTGGCACCGTCGTGATATCCCAGTTGTCATTCTTCACCCAGTTATCTCCGTCCGTCGCGGTGTAAAGCGCGCTCAAGCCTTGGTGTACCAATTCTAGCTGCTGGTTTACACGAAGCGAAACCAGGTCCACTACATCTTCAAAGGCTCCCTCGTGAACATGTGTGAAGAATCGCACGCGCTCGTTGGCAGGGGCATCGGACGCTACACTGAATTCGAAGACCACTTCTGTCGAGTCACCACTATCTAGACGGCCGACCTCAACTTCAGATGTAGTCCACTGCACAAATGAGTAGGGCTCCGCTTCGACAAGCCCCACCCGGAACTGATTGGCATCGACGAGATGGTTGACTACAGTTATTGTAATGGTTACCCGGTCGCCGGGCTCAATGATGCGATCTCCATCATTGTCTTCCCAAGACCAATGCCTGAGACGGATTGCAGGCAGCGTAGGTCTTCGGACGGCTGCCAGTGCATCGACGAATCCCCGGCCCAGTTGACTAGCAAACTCGGGATTCTCATCGTCTATGTTCTTGCTCGCCAACCGCACTTGCTCCCGCAGTTCATCTGGAGACAGGTTTGGGAATCGCGTCTTCACCAAGGCGGCCACGCCAGCCGTCAGAGGAGACGAAAATGATGTGCCGTTGATGCGTATGTATCGGTTGTCTGATCCGGTGGTAATGATGCTGACCCCTGGAGCAAAGACATTGACCAGCTTCCCATAGTTGGAGAAACCTGCCTTCACACGCGTTTCTTTCTCTGTTGCCCCTACCGAGAGAACACGTGGATGCCTAGGCGGATAGTCCCGGAACACATCAATACTATAAGCCCGATTCCCCGCCGCGGCTACAACCAAGACGCCCATGTCTGTTACCAAGTCAAGCACCTGATCAATGTGTCTCACCCTTTGATCTTCCGCCACCAAAGCACTCCAGCTTGCATTGATTATGTCTGCACCGTTTATCGCAGCATAAAGAATACCTGTATAGCCAAAGCAAATAATTCCATCGAGTTCGGCCCTTCCACATCCCGCGTTGATGTGCATCAACTCTGCATTCCAGGCTGCTCCGGCTACACCCACATCGTTGTTGGTCACTGCGCTAGCCGCCCCCGCAACCGCTGTGCCATGTCTGGCATTGCGAGGAGTCTCGGGCAATCCTGTTGGATCGTTATCGGTATCATCCCCGTTGGCAAGGTTTATGCCATGTACATCATCAATGAATCCATTGTTATCGTCATCAATCCCGTTGCCCGGAGTTTCATTCGTATTCGTCCATACATTTGCACGAAGGTCCTCATGCCGCCATTCGCCCCCTCCGTCCACGATCGCGATCACCACCTGTGGGGTACGATCTGAACCCCTCACAACATTCCAGGCGTTAGGGAGCTTCAATGCTTGCAGTTCAGTCTGGAGATTGAACCCGGGATCATTTGGATCGATGTACTCCCAGTGGACCGGCCCCGAGGTACGATTCACGGGTATTGGTTCGGCGTAGATGATGCCGGGGGCAAGGGCCAAGTCCCTAGAAACTCGTTCTGGGATTACATCAGCACTGTAACGCACATAATACGTGCGGCGCAGTGCCATCAGATTGCCCTGCGTTTTGGGAGTCGGCTCTACATGATCCAGAAACGGGAACATGCGCTCAATGGTGTGCACTCCGTAGGCAGCCGCTTTGCGGTCAAAGACCTGTAAGCCCGTTGTGGATGTTTTGCCGGGAAAATAGATTCCGTCATCGAATTGAACCACCACGACGCTGGGGACGACCTCCGGCACATTCTGGGCCAACGCTCCACCCGTACAGAAGAGTAGAACAGGGGCGATCCCTAGTGTCAGTAGGGCGAATGATTGATGGATCTTCATGTCATGCCATGAATGACGCGAGCACTGAACGTTAGATCTTGTTGACTTGGCATTCAGGCCTACAACAGATCCCCCTTCATGGTCAACTGGCTGTCCCTATCCAATCCTCGACTAGAACTATCTTGATTCCAGATTGATGGCCGGAATATTTTCCTTCCAGATCATCTCATTCAGAGCGGGTACATCCGTCTCAAATATGACCTGCAGGGCCTCCAGTTCAACATCTGTTTGCCTCACTAGCTCATCACGCACCTCGACCGCTTGATCGGTTGGCCGAAAATCACCAATCGCTGCGTTCGAGGCAACCGCGGCCAGTTTGTTGTTCAACCGAATTGGAAAATTCAATGGATCTTGACGGCTCTGGTTTTTAGTTTGATACAACATCTCTTCAATTGCTGTGATCTTCTGAATCAGAGCTTCAGCAGCACCTTTGATGTCTGCATGCTCTTCGTCCAAGTTGGAAACAATCCTACGAATTTGACTACGCAGAGAACGGATATCCTTGATGGCCCGATGCATCTCGCTGAGTTTGTCCCGGATTCCGATAAGAAAATCAAACTGCAACTGCAATTCATCCACACTGGAGCTTGAGCGCGGATCTTTGCGAAGCTCAAACGTCGTCTCCAGTGAATCTCCTCCGGCAACCAGTCGAGCGCGATACGTCCCTGGTGCTGCCCTGGGACCCCGGACATTCCCCGCCCACATAATCAGTCCATCAAACGATTCTGCATCTTCATAGCGTGTGTTCCAACTGAACACGTTCATTCCCGCTTCTATTTCAAGATCGTCTCCGGCTGCACTGAAGCTTTTGATCAGGGTCCCGTCGGACTCAAGGATTTCAAGTTTTGTCGTACTTGAATCAGGAGCTTCGTTGAACCAGTAACGCAAATTCACACTTGTACCAGTCCGCCATGTGAGGTCCGAATCATAGAGCCACATGGAGGACGAGGCGGGTATGTTGGGTAGTTGGTGTAATGGAGTCACATCCTCCATAATCCAAAATGACCGCCCTTGCGTAGCGACGATCAGATCGTTCTCTTTCCAGTCCAAATCCGTGATGGGTACAATCGGCAAATTCTGTTGGAATGAACTCCAGTTCTGTCCATCGTCGAACGAGATATACAGGCCTGATTCGGTTCCGGCCCACAGGAGTCCAGGATGCACATGATCCGGTTGAATTGAACGGGTAAAGTGCTGAGAATCAATCCCATCAACAATCAACTCCCAATCTGCACCATAATTTGTGGTTTTGTAGATGTATGGGGCGAAATCGTCAAGCTTGTACCGCGTGCCTGCAAAGTACGCTGCGCCTTCTTTCAAGGGATGTGCGACCACTTCATTGATCTGCATCCACTCCGGCATCCCTTCTGGCGTTATATCTGTCCAGGTATCTCCGCCATCGCGAGTAATATGAACTAATCCATCATCTGAGCCGACCCAGATGACCTGGGCATCATGCGGGCTCTCTGCCATCGCGAAAATGGTGGCATAGTACTCTACTCCTGTATTGTCCTTGGTAATCGGGCCTCCGCTTGGGCCAAGCTTAGTCGAATCTGCACGGGTCAAATCTGGACTCATCATCTCCCATGATTGCCCTTCGTTCGTCGTTCGGAAGAGGTGATTCCCGGCCGCATAAAGTACGTTGTGGTCGTGCATAGAGAAGACGATAGGAAAATTCCACTGGAACCGGTATTTCATACCCTCAGCGCCGTGTCCCATGGGATTATCCGGGTACACATTCACGGCCCTCCGTTCCCCGGAGTCGTGATCCACGCGGGTCAGATACCCACCATAGGATCCTCCGTACACGATCTGTGGCTGATCCGGCTTGGGGGCCAGCCAACCACTCTCACCACCGGCGGTCGGCTCCCATTCCCGCTCATTGCGGCCATTGGAAGTATGGAGAATGCGTACGGTCGAATTGTCCTGCTGTGCACCAAGAATGCGATACGGAAAGTGGTTGTCTGTGGTCACGCGATAAAACTGCGCGGTGGGCTGGTTGTAGTAGGTGCTCCAGTTTGCCCCCGCATCAAAGCTCACCTGTGCCCCACCATCATCTGCAATGATGAGATGATTGGAATCGTCTGGATTAATCCACAGATCATGATGATCACCGTGGGGGGTCTGGATACTTGAGTACGTCCTCCCCCCATCTTTCGACCGCCAGAACTGCACATTCACCACGTACACGATGTCTTCACTGCCGGTATCTGCATAGAGCCGCGTGTAATACCAGGCACGCTGCCGCAAATTGCGGTCTTCATTGATCTTGCGCCAAGTTTCACCTCCATCGTCCGACCGGAATACGCCGCCTTCCGTAGCCTCGATAATCACCCAGATCCGGTCTGGGTTGACCGGGGAAATAGCAATGCCGCTGATGCCGAGTGTGCCAAGCGGTAATCCGTTATCCTTCCCGGTAATTTCCATCCATGTATTCCCTCCATCGGTGGATTTCCATATCCCACTTCCTTCTCCCCCACTTTCCATACTGTATGGCGTTCGAATCACGCGCCAGGCACTTGCGTACAGGATTCGTGGGTTGGATGGATCCATGGCAAGATCAACGAACCCGACTTCGTCATCAATAAAGAGAATCTTTTCCCATGAATCGCCGCCATCGAGTGATCTATAGATTCCTCGTTCTTCATTGGGACCAGACAAATGCCCCATGACCGCAGCATAGACATGGTCTGGGTCTCGGGGATGAATACGGATTCGTGGAATTCGATGACTGTCTGACAACCCCTTGTGCTCCCATGTACGACCGGCATCAAGGGATTTGTATACCCCATAACCATGGGATACATTGCCCCGCACCGTTTTTTCTCCACCACCAACATAGATCACATTCGGATCCCAGGTACTAACTGCAACAGCGCCAATACTGCCTCCGAAGTAGCCATCAGAAATATTTTCCCAGGAAGCTCCCCCCGTTGTCGACTCCCACACTCCCCCACCGGTCGCACCAAAGTATGCCTTCATGGGCTGGCCTGGAACTCCAGAAACCGCCGCTGACCGCCCACCTCTGTAGGGACCAACACTCCGAAATTCCAACGCACTGTAGTAAGTTGAATCGTACGGCTGGGCAGACCCAGGTGTCGACCAGAAT
>JAPPBZ010000036.1 GCA_026702635.1 Bacteroidota bacterium | reverse complement strand
AGACCGCGCGGCGGCGCGCCGCCGGCGGCCTCGTACTGCGCCAGTTGGCAGGGGGGAGTAATGGACACGCTGCCTGCAGCCCTTTTGAGATGGCAACAGGTCTCAATTTCACTGAGTTCGAAAAATGCTCCCTGCTGGAAACAAGCAGGTAAAAATGAAAAATTCAGTCCAGGTTTTTGTTACTGACGATCATTATGACCGATTAAAATCTCCTTATCTGCAGGGATAGACATAGCCAGTAAGTTTGACCAAAATTATAGTCTTCAATTACCGTTTTTATAGACAGCAGGGGGAATGAGCAGAGGTATAGATGTTGATTTTCGAAAATTAGTTAATTCCAATCCTGGGAATTGCTCTCTCAGGGAATACCAGTATATCGGAGAGCTGATTGATTCGCTTTCTCCGGGCAATGTTCTGGTATTTGGTCTTGGCAATGACTCTCCGTACTGGATGGATATTAATTCTGGAGGTCAAACTTTATTCCTAGAGGACAGTGCTCACTGGGTTCAAAAGGTGAAATCAGAAAACCCGGGCATTTCGGTAGAAGAAATAGAATACACGACCAAGCGGAGGCAGTGGAGAAGGATTATTGATCAGCCAAATAAACTCCAGTTAGTCCTGCCTGAAACCGTTCTTGACACCTTTTGGGACGTGATTTTCATCGACGCTCCAAGAGGAAATAAAGGCCGATATCCTGGACGAATGCAGAGCATCTTCTCTGCTTCCAATTTAGACTACAAACACATCATAGCGCACGATTGCAATCGGAAGGTAGAGAGGGTTTATTTCCAGAAATTTATCGGTCAGCCAACCCACGTAGTCGATAAATTATTCCACAAGGTGGGTTAATTCCTGTCTGGTATCGAATGTATTGATCTGCCCGGTGATTTGGTGTGCAGATCCACAGGAGACAGATCCACACTCCCATAATGCCAGGAAAATCACCTTTACCGAATTCGTACAAAGCGACCGACTTGCACGGTTCTTCCCAAGGGTAAGTCTGCAACCAAACGGTACAAGTAAAGTCCTGCAGGCAGCGATCCACCATTTAGCTCTATGGTCTTTGACCATCCGGCAGCGATACGATTCTCAGGAACCGTGAACAAACGCCTCCCAATCACATCTATTACCTCTACCTGTACACGCGCATCCTGGGGGAGATCAAAGGCCAACTGAGTTGCCGATCGAAAGGGATTTGGGAAGTTACCCAGAGCCTTGAAGACTTCCGGTAAAGACTCTCCTTCAACAGAGACCGGAGAGTAGACACTAATCTGAAACAGCAGGCTGTCCGTGGATCCCCCTGCATCTGTAGCTTTGTAAGTATACTTTATGGGAGAGGAGGTAATTATTGTTGGGGTTCCACTGAGCGTGCGGGTTGACATGTCAAATTCCAATCCTGCAGGTAAAGATGGGGTCAATGTATACTTGATTGGAGCGACCCCATTGGTGGCTTCTGGCAAGACCAGAGGTGCGATGGGTTTTGACCGGGCATAGCGCTGATCATCGATACTTTCCGCAAACTCCAACACCGAGCACACGGCCCCCTTGACGTCCGAAATACTCTTCAGCCATGCCTGGAATTCATCATCCTGCGGCGCACACAGATATTGCCCGTCAAACCAAACAGCTTTTAGGCTGTCCAGTTGCAAAAAACTCCTTGGGAGTCTGCCTACCAGTGTGTTGTGTGACAGCTTCAGTGAGTCCAGTTGGGAAAGATTTCCAAGTTCGGATGGAATCATCCCTGAGAGTGAGTTGTGGCTTAGATCCAAGACCTGGAGATCAGAAAGATTGCCCAGTTCCGGAGGAATGGAACCCGTTAATAAATTCTCTCCTAAGTCTAGCCATATCAACCTAGAGAGACTCCCGAGTTCTGGAGGAATGGAGCCAGTTAGTGTATTTTCCCCCAAACCAATCCACTCCAACTTAGAAAGATTCCCCAACTCGGACGGAATCGAACCCGTGAACTCGTTTTTATCTAGATCCAGACTTTCCAGGTTCACCAAATTTCCTAGTGAGGAAGGTATCGGACCCGAAAAAGAATTCTCGTACAGGTTCAGCCATTCCAACTTCGTGAGCTCGCCGAATTCAGATGGAATCGCGCCAGAGAAAGAATTGTATGCCAAAATCAGGCTGCGCAGCTCGGAAAAACGGTTCAATCCATCTGGAATTGGCCCAGAGAGAGAATTGTCAGCTAAATCAAGTACTTGTAACTCAGAGAGACCCACCAACTCGGGTGGCAGTACCCCCGTAAGATTGTTCAGAGACAAGCGCAGGCTGTACATCCAACCTTCAAGCATCAATATCCCATGCCACTGAGCCAGTTCTTGCTCACTCGGAGTATTCGTAAGATCCCAGTTTTCACTATTGTGCCACTGATCCCCACCCGTCGCAGTGTATAATGCACTTAGGCTCTGATGAACGGCATCAAGAGAACGGTTCACCCGAAATGAGAGCATATCAGATATGTCGTCTGTATCCTCTGCCCGAACGCGTACATAGAACCGGACACGCTGATTTAGATATGCATCTGCATCCACGCGAAACTGAAACGTCACCTCCGTTGAATCGCCACCTCCTAAAAGGCCAATATCAGCTTCTGCTTGATGTACTTGAAGAAATGGATATGGCTCAGCACTTTCCAGTTCCACGGTGAGCCGCCTTGCGTCCGCCAGATGATTGGTGAATACCGCGGTGACCGTAACCTCGTCCCCCGAGGCAATGATGTGATCCTCGTCATTATCTTGCCATGACCATCGTTTCAGGCGCACGCCAGACTTGCTGGTCTCCTGAACCGCCGCGAATGCATTCACAAAACCGCGGCCAAGCCGCCCCGCAAAATCGGGATTCACTAAATCAATACTCTCAGCAGAGACCCGAATCTTCTCACGTACCGCATCTGGTGTCATATCTGGAAACTTTGTTTTGACCAGAGCAGCAATTCCGGCTACTAAAGGAGATGCTAACGATGTTCCGCTAGTTGTAATGTAGCTGTCGTTGACACCTGTCGTGACAATTGATACCCCTGGAGCAAACACATCCACCAATTTACCGTAATTCGAAAATGATGCACGCCTGGTGGTTTCTTTTTCTGTTGCACCCACCGAAAGTACCCGGGGATGGCGGGCAGGGTAAAATCTGAACAGATCAATATTCAACTCTGAGTTTCCGGCTGAACTGACGATAAGCGACCCTAGGTCCGTTGCCAAATGCAAGGTCTGATTTATGAATCGAGCGTCCATATCCGCATCCACGCGCCCAATCCAGCTAGTGTTGATAATATCTGCTCCGTTCATTGCCGCGTAGAGAATCCCCTCGTACCCATAGCGAATCCCCAAACCCAATGAATCAGATGCATTTATATGCATCAGCGAAGCATTCCATGATGCACCAGCGACCCCAATAGTATTGTCACTAACGGCACTGGCTGCTCCTGCAGCCGCGGTCCCGTGCCACGGATTACCAAATAACTCCGGTTGTCTTGTTGGATCATTATTTGATTGGTCTCCATTCGAAAAGTTAACCCCATGGACATCGTCAATGAACCCGTTTCGATCATCATCAATCCCGTTTCTTGGAATTTCGTCTTCATTCGTCCATGCATTCGCACGTAAATCCTGATGTCGCCATTCTCCTCCACCATCAACAATGGCAATAATGACCTTGGGAATTCCCGATTCACTCTTCACTTCATCCCAAGCCTCCGGCAGACGAAGTAAGCGAAGCTCCGACTGTCGTCCAAACTCTGGATCATTGGGATCAACGAACTCCATTGAGTCCACCGCATAAATCCGGTTCACTAAAACTGGCTCGGCATACACCACCCCGGAGACCCCTGAGAACTCCCGTGCAGCGGTGACCGGATCCTGGCCTGAACGGTAACGCACATAATACGTACGGCGAAGCGCGAGTAAATTCCTGCGTGTCTTCGGTGTTGGCAGAACATAATCCAAAAACGGGTACACACGCTCAATCGTGTGAACCTCGTACTTGGAAGCTAAACGATCAAATCCAGTTAATCCCGTCCGACTGGACTTTGATGCAATCTGAGTGGTGGAATCGAACTGCACGACCACGACGCCAGTCTCATATTGGGGGCCATCCTGAGCTATGCCAACCGGGCAATACTTCAATAAACACAGGATCGTAATAGCCCCCACGAGCCAATGACTTGCCTGGCTGCTTTCGGTATAAACTTTCTTTCTGGAAGAGAGCGAAAAACAATGCATCCTCATCAAAATGCTAGTAGACCCGTCTCACTTGTTGGTCTCCCGTATCCATGATCATCCTCTCAACCCGTCGGCTAGAACTGAGTCTTAGGGTGTACCACGTCACCATATCTGTAGTGGTATCTTACATGAAAATGCTGATTTCAGTTCGCCCAAATCAAATCACTCCACGCAAATGGGATTCGGACTTTCTCGTAAATCTCTTGGCGACTTTACGATCTCTACGGGCTGGAGCTATTTCCTCTCTCTCTGAATCCATCGTTGAGAAACTCCTGAATAATTGTATCCCAACGCGCTGATAAGAGGCTCAGGCCAGCTGGCCGAGTTTTGCCAGCTGGCCTGACTACCGTATACATCAACCACCTAACCTGCGCAGGCAAGATCCCGTGATTGTGAATTGGATCATCTCAAATCAGAAATGAAATGTATAGGTCAGACGGATATCACGACCCGGCAAGGGTACGATTCCTTTCAGGAGTGATGTATGTGCTCTGGCCAATTTGTTCGTTAAATTCAGCCCCTGCAAGGAAATGCTTTGAACCGTAGAACCAACCACCAACCGATATCCCACTTTTGCATCTACCATTGTATACCCATCGGTTTCATCTTCGGCAATCGTAAACACCTGGTCTTGTTTCCCAATGCGTTCCACGGATAGACCGGTAGAAAAATTATTTAGAGAATACTGCAACGATGCCCCCAACCGCAACGGTGGTATGCGAGGTAGGTTACCTCCTTCAAGCGTCAGCCTACCATTGACATAATCTCCAGTCAACCCTAAAGTAAGATTAGAATCTTCTCTGCGAAATAAATCCACATCCGCTGCTATTTCCATTCCAGTGATCCTAGCTTCAGACTGCGAGGTCTGAAGGACGGGAAGATCCTCTTCAATCAATCCTGTCGGAGCAAAATAGATGAAGTTATCTGATTGATTTATATATCCAGTCAGCGTCAGACTAAACTGATCTGCACGGACATAGCTGGAAACCGTGGCATTGTTTGTAACCTCAACTTCAAGATTTTCATTGCCTCTTTCGACGGAACGTATTGCCGCGTGTACTCCATTGAAATAAAGTTCAGCGGTACTGGGATTTTTAGCTGCACGTGCCAGACTGAGCGAAAAGGTCAGTTGTTCACTGGCTTCATAATTCAATCCTGCTCCCAAGCTCAGAGATGAAAAAGATCTATCTGTCCTATCCACAGCATCATGAGACAGCCATTGCATACGTCCACTCATCTCGAGTCTTAGCGCCCCCAGATCGATGCGCTCCATTGCAAAAATGCCCACATCAGTCGTCAACGTCGTGGGGAGGATTGAATGATCTCCGACGGCGTTCAGAGCTAGATCACGTCTCTTTACCTGTATCCCGGCCACTCCTTGCGTTTTGCGATGAAGAGAATGGTCAACCTCAAGGCGTCCTTCCCATTGATTATTCTCATAGACAATACCGACCATATCTGGACCTGATTCAGCTTGTTCAAGTTCCGAGTGCGTGTAGTCGGTCACACCAAATCTGAAACGAATTTCCTTGATGGCTGCATCCTCAAAGAAGTATGCGCCTTCGATATCGTAAGTGACGGAGTTTAGATCCAAAGCTATTGATACTTCTTCCTCGCCCCCATGACCATGCTCGTCTTCTTCGTGGTCGTCATGATCTTCATGATCTTCGTGGTCGTCATGATCTTCATGATCTTCGTGGTCGTCATGATCTTCGTGATCTCCATGATCGTCATGTCCATGTTCTCCGTGTCCGTGCATATGACCACCAGGGACACCATAATCTGTATTATGAAAACTGACGGCTGCTCCGATGTACCCGCGGTTACCAAGCCAGGACACCCCCAAAGAACCCCTTGATAGAGATGTTCCCGAATTTTCGATATGGTCTACCAATTGGGATTCACCCTCTTCGTGCTCATCGTGTTCATCATGCTCTTCGTGCTCATCGTGTTCATCATGCTCTTCATGTCCTTCATGAGTGCTTTCTGGATTAAACAGCGGCGTAGAGACATCTCCCGTTTCGCGCAACAAGCCGCGAGCACGCCAAACGAAATTCCCCAATGCACCTGTCAAGCTTCCACCTCCGCCCCGCTCGCTGGCCCCTAGTCCACCTCTTCCCATGACCATCCCCTCAATCCGGTTCGCTGGCTTCTCATTGGGAATATGCCCATCAAGAACATTCACCACCCCGCCGGTGATATTACTTCCGTACAGGAGTGCTGCCGGACCACGAATAATTTCAATTCGCTCGGCATCAAATGCATCTACACTTACAGCATGATCTTCGCTTTGATCACTTACATCACCGACGTCTAAACCATGCCGAAGAATTTTCACCCTGCTTGCCCCAACTCCACCAATTATGGGGCGACTGGATCCAGGTCCGAAATACGTTGATGCCATCCCCGCCTGATTTTTCAAAGATTCTCCCAGACTGATTCCACTTGCTTCAAGGAGATCGGCTCTTGTTAAGACATTCACAGGATTTACCAACTGTGAGCGGGGGAGAGCTATGGGCCCTGCAGAAACAACTATTTCCTCGAGACGCACATGCAACAGAACCTCTATATCCGCTTCGGAAGTTTCTCCAGCAACAACTGTAACGGTTTTTGAATTTCGACCCCAGATCGGGCTTTCAACACGCAAAAGTACCGAACCCGCGGGGACTTCTTCAAATGCGAACTGCCCAGATTCATCGACCCGCTGAGAGTAATTCAACCCAACTAATGTGACCGTAGCATCGGTGACGACTGTCGTGCCGTCGGTTACGTAAACGGTACCCTCAATGCGCCCCAAATCCTGGGCGATTAATGACTGGAATCCCATCATGATTAACACGATTCCGATAAAGAAAAACCGTAGCTTTTTCATCAAATTTTGTTTTGTTATCGTTATATGCGTTGCGCGTCTACTCCTTACCATTCAAAGTCTTTGGGAGTGTAAGGAATGACATAAGGCCCTTGTACCGCGGTGGGTTCCCACGTCGGATTGGGCCATTCGCTATGGCCCCAAATCAAGGTTCAACCCTGCAGTTCTCGTCTTCTCCCGGTTTCCCAGAGTCTTAGGATTGTTCGGGCCGTGGACAATGAGATGACTCCTGTCGTCCCACCGCGTTTCTCCCATTCCGGGAAGATGCTCCCAGATAAATCGAGCTGTTGTTTGTGCCGATCCTGCCAGCGTACAGGTAGACT
The DNA here is from genome assembly GCA_026702635.1 of Bacteroidota bacterium. Classification (GTDB taxonomy): domain Bacteria; phylum Bacteroidota; class Rhodothermia; order Rhodothermales; family Bin80; genus Bin80. Next base: position 2,789 of record JAPPBZ010000036.1, on the reverse strand, counting down.
CCAGGCGATGGAAATAGTAAGTCACAGAAGTGCCCACCACCTAGTGCTGAGGCCCCATCGTGACCGTGCTGGGATCACGTCCTCTGTGAAGGCTATTTTCGATAGTCCAGGGGTGGGGCCCTATTCCCAAGTAGAGGTCGATACTCAAAATCTGAGCCTCTTCTTTGCTCAAACTCTTCCCTTGCCGCAAGCAGCAATTCCTCATCCAATACAAGATCTATCGCAGTCATCGCCAAAATCTTTGAGGCCAGTACAAGCCCTTTCTTCCCGATACTCATCCCCCCTGCAGCAACAGCTTGCCAGCTATGAGCGGCAGTTCCAGGAACCCAGGTGGCTGTATTGAAGCCTGCCGTTGGTGCCATGTAGCTTACATCTCCAACGTCTGTAGACCCCTTGGTCGTCCTGGGCACAAACGGCTGGATTGTAACCTCTGAGCCTAAAGGAATTGAGGTAGCATCTAGAGTTTTTCGAATTTCTTCGGCAAACTTTTGCTCCTCCGCATCATACGTCACACCTCCGATGGACTCCATATTGGTTAGAATCGCGCGGGACAATACGTCATTGGGCAACACACTGTGCAAGCCATGAATAATTTCATAATCCATGGTTGTACCTGTTCCCAGGGCCGCACCCTCTGCTGCTTGAACCACTCGTGGAAAGATCTCTTCGAGAGTCTGAGCGAAGGGGTGGCGGACATAGTAATAGACCTCTGCATAGTCTGGAACAACATTAGGGGCAAGCCCCCCACGGGTGATGACATAGTGGATGCGTGTCTCTTGAGGTACATGTTCACGAAGCAGGTTGGTCATCATATTCATGGCCTCCACACCATCAAGTGCACTTCTACCCCGCTCAGGGGCTCCCGCCGCGTGCGTGGAATGTCCATAGAATCGAAATTTTGCTGAACGATTCGCCAGTGTCGTTGCTGGACTGGCATCATTGCGATCACTAGGGTGCCAATGAAGCACTGCATCTACATCGTTGAACAGTCCTTCTCTAACCAGATATACTTTCCCCGCTCCACCTTCTTCGGCGGGGGTACCATAAAGCCGAATCGTACCGCTCTGCCCACTGGCTGCCAACCAGTCCTTGACCGCTACCGCAGCACCGACAGATGCAGCGCCGAATAAATGATGCCCACACGCGTGTCCTGATCCATCACTTACCAATGGCTCTCGAACCGGCGTTGCCTTCTGCGATAATCCTGGCAAGGCATCAAACTCGGCTAGAATACCAATGACCGGAGTACCACTGCCATACTCTGCCACAAAAGCTGTGGGAATTCCCACAATGCCTGATTCAACAGAAAACCCCTCATTCGCGAGTACCTGCTGCAACAGGGTACTACTTTTCTCCTCTTGATACCCCAATTCTGCCCACCCCCATATTTGGTGAGCGACATCGAAGTATTCATCGGCTCTGGCATCCAGTGTCTGGGCGATCTCCGCTTTCTGCGCTACTAGGATGCCTGGGAAAAACATCAAAGTGAAAACGAACAGTAAGAATCTGATTTTCATGTGATTGATCGTTCTTGTTGATTACCGAGAATGTTCTTCCAGCCAGTTACATACGTTTGGCTGGCTATGCAAGATAACCGGTATACAGCACCACGGTTGCAATATGCTCTGTCGTTTCGAAAACAAACCTACAGTGAGGGACCTTCGATTTCTACGGCGTGTGCCGACTTCGGATCGCGACGTGTGCCCTAAGGACGAATCCGATGACGAGGTACAGCGCAACAACAATGGCGAGGAGCGCGATGTCAGACCTCACACGCGTCACCGTTGCACCCAGGCTTCGCTTCCCCAATCCGATCTCGGATGCCCGGAACGTACAGAATAAGCCCGTAGAGAAACAACAGTGGAATCCTCAGGCACACCATGCGCGTGGCGTAGATACCGGTGTACACTCGGCGTCTCTGCTCATCGACAACCACGATTTCGCCTACGGGAACCTCTCCCAAAGGCGAGCGATCCGTCCTCATCTCAATCGCCCGCAACCAGTCGAGCCGTGCGGTGCGTTTCGCTTGCCGCACACAGTCCGAGCAACTCGGATTGTAATATAAAGAGACTTTCATCGTGACAGCTGGTCGTCCGGTAGACGAAGCAGATTGGTCATTTTTGTTGATTTCTGAGAATGTTTTCCCAGCCAGTCACATACGCCTTGGCTGGCCATGCAAGATAGCCGGGATACGATTGGCGGGCATCTTCGACCGCACGCCGATCCAGCACCACGGTTGCAATACGGTCTGTCGTTTCCAAAACAACCTCCCCCATTGGATCAACCACCAGCGAGGGACCTCCCATTTCTACACCGAATTCCGGTCGGGGACGGCATACGGACACCACCCAGGCAGAGGCGGTGAGTGCCATGGCCCTATACGCGAGGCGCCATCGCTTCCACGAAGATATACTGGTTGCTCTTGGAGCCAGAATTACATGTGCGCCCTGCGCTGCAAGTAGTTGAGCTGCAGTAGGTCGATTGGCGTCCGAACAAATCTGGACCCCAACCTTCGCACCCATGAACTCAATGACCTGTGGGGGATCTTCGACAGGTTCGTAGTGGTCACATTCCCAAAATCCTTCCTCATCAGGTAAAACATGTTTTGCTGATGAATCCATGATTGCCCCTTGTGCGCTGATCAGCAATGCAAGGTTAATGCGACGACCATTACTCATAGCCCGGATCACTCCTCCTAATACAGCAATTTATGCCCTTCGGGCAGCATTGCATTGAATGATTTCCCGCCAGCCACCCGGACTTTCGGCATCCTCTAATCTTGCTTTTTT
>JAPPBZ010000049.1 GCA_026702635.1 Bacteroidota bacterium | reverse complement strand
TTCGCATCGCAGCGAAGAGACCCTTCCTCCATATTACCGTCGCTAATCTCAAGGCGTCTTCTTCAATTTTTGTTGCGGTCTTGAGAAGCTTAATCGCCTCACCTAGATTCCCCTCCAACACCAATAAATCTGCCTTCAGCTGATGCTGCAATAACAAACTCACATCTTCCTCATCCTCCAGATCCATGATTGCCTTGAGTGCTTGTCGAGCGCGTTCTTCATCACCGTCAGATAAAGCTGCCTTGCCCCTGATGAATAGGATATTCGCCTTGCTCACAGCAGACATCCCTTCGAGATCAAACTCTCTTCGAGCAAACTTCGAATCCCACTGCTTTGTCTCCGCAAGGTGAGACGCTGCCATCATCACCGTATATCTTCTTGTCGACTTGAGGTCTCCGCCCTCCTCCAGATCGTTGATCATGTTCTGCATCAACTGTTCTGCTTCTGCATAGCGACCCTGCTGTGAGTACGCGTAGGCGAGCCAATGCCTTGCATGGAAGGAACGTTGATTTACACTCAGCCCTTTGCGTTGCACACGCGCATTGCTCGCAGCGAATGAAGCTTCATTCGCCGATGCCATCTCTGGCCACATTCCCATGGCAGTGAAAATATGTGATGGCATGTGCAGCGCATGCGTAGCTTCCGGCGCAATGGCTGCATACACACGCGCAGCACGCAACCCAAGCGGTGCATGAATCGGGTCGTCATAAGCATGAATCAGATAGTGTGCAGCTCCCGGATGTAGCGGATTCTTGGCAAAAACCTCTTCGGCAATCGCAGCGGCACGCATATATAACCTAAAATCCCGCCCATCGTGCGCCAACCCTAGAATTGACAATGCGTGAAATGCCGCCGCCTCCAGATCTTTTGGATATTTGGCCGCCAGTACGCTCATCTTCTTTTCATAGACAAAATCCCGTGCCTTTTTGTCTCCTTCGCCGAAGTACAAAGCCTCAACTGCAAGGAGGTATCCCTTCTCACGTTCTGTGGGCGCCTTTTCCAGTCGGCCTTCCAGATCCGGGGCAAGCTCCAACAGCACACTCCGACCATCCTCCGAATCCTGCTGCATCCAGATTGGATGATTATGAGTCATGGCTTCTCCCCAGTATGCCATTGCAAAATCGGGATCAATCTTGCGAGCCTCTGCGAACGCCTCCCGGGCATCGACATACTCAAAGCTGTGTAATAGCAAGAGGCCCCTCGAAAACTCCTCCTGCGCCTGCATCGAACCTGAATTTTCAAATGTTGTACTTCCCAGTCCCGTGACCTGGGCCACTGCGGGACAAGCAACAAAAAGTACGAGAGTGAACAGTGTTAGCGAATGACGAAAAAACATTTTCCAGCGCATTAAGTGGTAAACAATTTTGCCAAGGTATCATGCACAACATCAACTGGCATGTCCCGGTCTGTCCACTGTCTGTATGCAGCGGCAGCTTGTTCAATCAACATCGTAAGACCACCGATGGTCACTGATCCGCGGTGGGCAGCCTCTTGAATCAATCGAGTGCGGTATGGACGATAGACCAGATCATAGACGATTTGCCCCGGTGCAAAATCTTCTTTCTGTTCCCAGGGAGTTTCCTGTACGTTTGGATACATGCCTATAGGTGTACAATTTACAATCAGACGGCTTTCTCTAATATACCTTGATGCTGTATCAAAATCACACACTTCCAGATGACCACCAAATGCAGAAAAGTCATCGGCCAATTTTTCTGCCTGATCAACTCTACGTGCGACCAATGTCAATGGATTGGGGCTGTAATCTCTCAGCAAGCCATAGGCGGCTGCCCGCGCAGCACCGCCTGCACCAAGAAGCGTCATCGGGGCTCCGTGTAGCTCCAGGTCTTTAAGGGGGGCCAAAAATCCCTCAATATCTGTATTGTCCCCATAGAGCTGATTCTCTTTGCAGACAATCGTATTCACTGCCCCAATAGCCCTAGCCGTATCAGACAGAGAGTCCATATGGGGGAGAACGGCCTGTTTGTGGGGGATAGTCACATTTGCGCCGGCAAAACCAAGGGCATTCAAACCTCGAACAGCCTGCGACACCCTGTCTGGTGCGAGATCTATGGCCACATAGACATAATTCAATCCTTGCTTCTGAAGTGCCGTGTTGTGAATGACCGGCGATAATGAATAGTGAACCGGGTGCCCTAAAATGGCAATGATTCCGGTTTTTGCATCAGGAAAAACCATTCTCAGAACATCTGTGCGAAAGACTTATCAAATACCATTGTAAAGCAGTTGCTGCTTTAAGGGCCTAACCGAACACAGGCTCAAACTTGATGGCACGCAGCATCGCCCGTAACTCTTCCTCATCTGCGGCTTCACGCCAAGCGGGTAAAAGGGAACGACGGCCAAGGCGCCCGGCCAGATGTGCCTGCACGCGAAGGTGTTGTGCTGGATCATCTTCGGGACTCACAAAGAAAGCGAGGGCTTCGATGGGATCTCTCGTCTGAGGCAATTCAAGCGGAACTCCGCATCTCACGATGACCAGTTCGCTGCGTGAAATTTTACTGAGCCGCATGTGGAACAGGGCAACCCCCGGTGTCAGAATCGAAGCCTCCTCCGTCAACCCTTCTGCCAAACCTTCAACCAAGCGGTCGGCAGACTCAGGCACCCGCTGACTCAATAATCTGGCAACGCCTGATATCAGGTGCTCTGGAGTCACTGGAACTACATGGTCAGTGACAATCGCACGATCCAGAAGGTCATGAAAGATCGTAGTGTCTTCCATATCCCCATCGATATGGAACGGAGGGAGCATCATGATCACCGTGTCTCCCGCCTGGGGAGCCAGATCCTTTTCTTCTGCGTGAATCAGAAGGTTCGATCCTCGAACAACGAAAAGAAGGAGCAATTCATGCCCATATTTTTCCTCCAGCGCTTCATAGGATCCTGGCTCGGTAATTCCGAACGTGCGGATTGCTCCTCCGGCCTCAAAGCGACGCTCCAGGTCATATGCGGTATAAACCCCTCCAAATAAAGACCGCCCGCGCATGTGAGTAGGAACCCGAACCAGTGATGCTTCTGGACGCAGAGGAGGGCCTGCGGGTTGATACACATCTCCACTACCAAAGACTTCTTTGAAGCGAAGTGCAGCCAGAGAGTTCGTATCATCATTAGCCGTGAGTGCCATAAACCGCCGGATACCACTTAAATCCAATTCGTCATGTACCTGCTCTTCCAGCGCATCTGCGACAACTGCGGGTAACCCCTGATCCTGCGCCTGTTCAATATTTCGCTCATTTGCATCAATTAAAAGCACTGCAATCCCCTGTTCCTGGATGGCTTTCGCAATGCTCTGCACCCACGTCTTGGCCCCTAGAAACAAGACCCCCTGTGGATTCGTGTCTGCCATTCCGAGCAAGCGAGCTACCGGCTGCAGCGTCAATCCGTACACCGTCACGGTACCAATTATCACCATATAGACAATGGGTACTAGCGGCCCCGCAGCATCTGCACCATACACCGCTTCAACGCGAACCGAAAAGAGAGAGGCTACAGCCGCCGCCACAATCCCACGGGGTGCAAGCCAGGCAATGAACCCCTGCTCTTTCCAGTTGAGCTTAGTGCGAAGACTGGAAAGTACCACTGCAACAGGGCGCACCACAACAATCAGGATCCCCAGAAAAATGAAAGCGCGAGTATCAAAATAGGTCAGTGCATCGTAGTCAAGACGAGCACTCAATAAAATGAAGAGACAACCGATCAGAAGCGACTGTAGATCTTCTTTGAATTTGGTGATGCTACGGACATTCACATACGACTGATTCGCAAGAAATACCCCCATAATGGTTACAGAAAACAGCCCGGATTCTTCATGCAAGCTATTGGAGAGGGCAAAAACAACGACAACGACCGTTAGCGCAAAAGAGCTTTGTAAATAATCGGGCACCAGGTGGCGACGAAGTAGAAAGAGCATGAGTGCACCTCCCAATAGGCTCACCCCGATACTCACAGCTGCTATCGTCATGAGCGCTTCAAGAGAGGGAAAGATTGGTGCTAACATTCCATCTCTCCCACCATTTGCAGCATGCTCGTGCATCACGATCACGGCCTCCAGAACCAGAACTGCAACAATTGCACCTACGGGGTCAATGGTGATTCCTTCCCATTTTGCAATGGCATTTACCCGGCCGCTGGGACGCACATGTCTAATGAGAGGCAATATGACCGTGGGGCCCGTAACGGTGAGGATCGCTCCAAGTACGACTGCGATTTCCCACGGCATTTCTAGCACATAGTGTGCGGCGATCGTAGCAAGAATCGCCGTAACCGCAACGCCAATGGTCAACAGATTAAACACTGCCTGCCCCACCCCCCTGAGTTCAGATAATCTCAAGTTCAGCCCTCCTTCAAACAGGATAATCCCGATTGCCAACGAAACAAAGGCAAACACCCACTCCCCCTGCAACTGTTCAGGAGGTAGGATTTGCGTCACGGGACCTGCCAAAAACCCCACAACCAGAAGAAGAAGAATGGACGGGACACGAATCCGCCACCCCAACCACTGTGAACCAATTGCCAACGCAATCACCAAAACAATATTGATCAGAACAGTTCCACTCACGTGATCAGGTTGTTTGTTTTAATAGATGGTTTTTCTTCGGACCGAGTGGGCCCCATAAACTTACTGGCATTCATCCCACAAATATAGCACTCTGATCACCGTGTAACCGCATATCCGCTTCAGGGGCACAGTATTGGGAGGTTTGCTGTGCGCCTGAAGCGCGATTCCCTGTTGGATGAACCCATCTCATTTGTGGGAGGGACATGTCTATAGGCCGCAGATCGCGCTCAGAATTCGTAAATAGATACCATGCGCACGCGGGCGCCTCCGCTTGTTAATTCCCCCTACCGTGATTAATTTCGCGATGACCTCCCTAACGGAGTTCCATTCCAACACAATTGAATGTTGTCGGTATTAAATTTAGCAAGTACTGAAAGCGCTTCCAATCAAACCATTACCCCTAAATCAATGCATCAAACTTCTTTCTTTGCTGAGGTCAACAAGATGTTTGCCCGCGCTGCGCAATACACCAAACATCCTCCAGGGCTACTTGAACAAATTCAAAATTGCAATAGCGTCTATCATATGAGCTTTCCGCTCCTACGGGATGATGGGAGTATTGATGTGATTGATGCATACCGCGCTGAACACAGTCATCACATGCAGCCGACAAAAGGTGGGATCCGTTATGCTCCTTCCGTCAATGCAGACGAGGTCATGGCACTGGCAGCCCTCATGTCCTATAAATGTGCGATCGTGGATGTACCGTATGGCGGAGCGAAGGGTGGGATCTGCATTGATCGACAAGACTATTCTCAATCTGAGCTGGAGCGGATCACGCGACGTTACACCTTTGAGTTGTCGAAGAAAAATTTTATAGGCCCTGGTATAGATGTGCCTGCTCCAGACTACGGTACCAGCAGTATCGAAATGAGTTGGATTTTTGATACGTACCGTTCCATAGCAGATAACCCGCTGGATGCACTTGCATGCGTGACAGGAAAACCGGTTGGGATGGGAGGTGTTCGTGGACGCACAGAGGCCACCGGTCGTGGGGTCTTCTTTGGAATCCGCGAGGCATGCGACATTGAAGAGGATATGCACGCACTTGGACTCAGTGTCGGGGTAGAGGGAAAAAGCGTCGTCATTCAGGGGCTGGGAAATGTTGGCTACCATACTGCTCTTTACCTTGAGCAGGCAGGTGCAAAGGTTATTGGAATTGCAGAATATGAAGGAGGAGTGTATAATCCCGAAGGATTTCTCTTGGAAGATATTGTTTCGCATCGCAAGGAGACAAAGTCAATCCTAAACTTCCCCGGGGCACAGAACTTTACCGATTCCGCTAAAGTCCTTGAGTTGGAGTGTGACATTCTCGTTCCAGCAGCCTTGGAGAGCCAAATTCGAAGCGATAATGTGAGCCGGATCCAGGCTAAAATTATAGCGGAGGCTGCCAACGGCCCCATCACTTCTTCTGCCGACCAATGGCTGATTGAGAATGGAGTGCTAGTTATCCCCGATGTCTACCTGAATGCGGGTGGAGTGACGGTTTCCTACTTCGAGTGGCTCCGTAACCTATCTCATGTGCGGCACGGCCGCATGAGCCGGCGTAGAGAAGCCCACAATGCGCTGCAAATACTGGAAACCGTGCAGGGACTCGTCGGGAAAAAGTTTGATTCAGAAACTATTTCGGGTATTGAGTCTAGTCTGGCATTCGGGGCAAGTGAAGCTGATCTCGTTGATTCAGGGTTAGAAGACACGATGGTAGGCGCGTATCACGAAATCCATGAAAAGTCCCGCAGCCATAATCTTGACCTGCGCACAGGTGCATTTATAAACGCAATCGATAAAATTGCACAGGGGTATCTGCGAAGCGGGATTTTTCCCTAAGCCCTGTCGGGGCGAGCCGCTGTTTTTTTGTAGGGTTCGTAAAATCGTTGCAAAGCGGCTATATCTCCCTCCACATCTCCGCTGGGCTCAAGAGGGGGACCGAATCCTACCGTGCGGCTGGGGTAATCGAAGTAAGCAGGTACAATGACGACCTGTGCCCCCCTTGCAATGTGATAGAACCCTGTTTTCCAGTGTTCTACCTGGCTACGTGTACCTTCAGGAGTGATCGCAAAAATAAATTTTTCGCGCTCTCTGAAAAGCTCAATAACTCCCTGAACCATCCCATGGTGCTGCTGCCGATTCACTGGATTACCTCCACATGCGCGAAGTATGGGACCAAACGGCCAGCGAAAGATCGTATGCTTTGCAATCCAGGACCCCTCCATATCCAGGGCAAACATGACGGCCATGGCGACAAAAAAATCCCAGTTCGAGGTATGGTACGCTCCAATCACGACGAACTTTTTGAGGTCGGGGACCGTCCCCTCAATACGCCAGCCCAGTCTTGTGAGCGCCCACCGCGCCCATCGCATCATGCGTGGTTTCTCTTTGCGCGCTACGTTCGGTCCAATATCCGGGAAGGCCATCCTCACAGAGGCAGAATCGTGCGTATCCGAATGACACCATCAATAGCTTCCAAATTTTTAAGCACAGACTCAGGGAGCGAGCCGCTGACATCAATCACGTTATAGGCAAGAGCGCCCCGTCCCTTATTCACAAGGTTATCAATGTTGTGGCCTGTACCTGCCAAAATATTCGCAAACTGACTCAGCATACGCGGTTCATTCCGGTTTACAATCTGGATCCGATGCCTCTCTGGACGAAGCGGTAGTCGGACACTTGGAAAATTCACTGAATTTTCAACATTCCCACGCTCAAGATAGGCCCGGAGCTGCTCGGCAGCCATCACGGCACAATTATCCTCGGCCTCAGGGGTGGACGCCCCCAAGTGAGGAACCGGGAGTACTTTGGGGTGATGAGCCAATTCTGCGTCGACAAAGTCTGTAACGTAACACGAACAGATACCATTATCCAGCGCTTGTACAACAGCTTGCTCATTGACAATTGGTCCGCGTGCAAAATTCAACAGTCGCACTCCTGGCTTCATGCGCGCAAAATGCTCCGCATTAATGAGATTAACCGTTTTTTCATTCAGCGGTGCATGAACCGTAATGTAGTCAGCTGTTTCAACGATTTCATCCAGTCCCGAAGCACGCGCGACTTCACGGCTGAGCCCCCAGGCATTCGAGACGGAAATAAATGGGTCGTAACCGAGCGTGCGCATACCTAGTGCACTTGCTGCGTTGGCAACGGCGACACCAATCGCCCCAAGGCCGATGATGCCCAGAGTCTTTCCCCTGATTTCAGGGCCCTTGAAATTTTTCTTCCCCTTTTCGACAACGGCTGCCACATCTTCGCCTTCAAGTGTCCGGGCCCAGTTGATTCCATCAATGATTCGCCGGGAAGAGAGTAGCATCGCACAGATGACCAACTCCTTCACACTATTTGCATTCGCTCCTGGGGTATTAAATACAGCGATCCCCTGAGTTGAGCACGAATCAATCGGAATATTATTTACCCCTGCTCCGCATCTGGCAACTGCCAGGACAGAATCGGGAAATGAAACTCCATGAAGTTTATAGCTCCTTAAAAGAATTGCATCTGGATCCGGAATATCTTCCCCGATGATGTAGCCGTAATCAGTCAGCCTTTCAAGGCCCTTAGACGAAATCGTATTGAGAATCTTAACTTTGAACATGAATGGGTTTGGACGAAAAGAACCGCCAGTGACGTGTAAATTTGTTGGAGTGGGTTAACGAATAGGAATTAAATCCCCTATTTATTGGAAACAGTGATGTTTCGCATCGAGCGCGTACTTGCCAGCCCGCTTATACGCGCGAAAACACAATTTTTTGCCTAAATCTATCCTGAATGGGTCCTGTTATTTTTGCTTACTGTCCCTTGGGAGACTCGGAAGCCCGATGATCGTCCAGCTCATTGACGTAGTCTATCTGGGCGACGTTCCACGCATCTGCACTGAATGGCGTATCGAACCATGCATCCAAGATTTCCTTTAATACGACTTCACTGGTGATTCGCATACTCAAAGCCAGTACATTTGCATGGTTCCACTCTTTGGCACCCCGGGCGGTGGCTGCGTCCAGACATAATGCGGCTCGAATTCCTGGCATTTTGTTCGCTACAATGGAGCAACCCGTACCAGTCCAACACATGACAATGGCTTCCTCCGCATTCCCCTGCAGCACCTCGTCAATCGCCGATTTAGTAACAATAGGCCAATCCTGGGATTCTTCTCCGGCGTGTGGACCATAATAAATTGGCTCATATCCCCGATTTCGTAGTAGAGTAAGAAGTACTTCAACCAAGTGCCCATATTCGTCGCAGCTGACCGCTATCTTTTTCAATCTTGTATCCATTCTATTCGATGTCTGAAAAAACTTTTTGTGCTCATGATCTGGCCCAGGCGCTTGAGTCATGGGCGGACCCCTCTTTCGCTGAATCGTACGACAATGTCGGGCTACAGGTTGGCTCTGCTACGCAGATTATTCGCCGTGTGCTAATCGCGCTGGATCTCACCCCCGGTGTCGTGGAGGAAGCAATTCAGAAAGAGTGTTCGATGATCCTAACTCATCATCCATTATTGTTTCACAGCCCTTCCCGTATCCTGGAAGGAGACTTCATCGGTCATCTGATCCTTCGCCTCGCAAAAGAGAATATTACCCTTTACAGTATCCATACGAATCTGGACGCGGCTCATGGGGGTGTTTCCATCGCTCTGGCAGAAATCCTCGGCCTACATCACCGAACATTCCTAAACCCGAGTGATGACGGAACGTTCGGGATGGGAGCGATTGGCCATTTACCCGAACCGGAACCCCTGAGAAGCTTCCTAGACCGAGTGCATGCAAGACTGAAGACACCGGCACTTCGTTACGCGGGTTCTGATAAAGCGCAGATAAAAACGGTGGCTGTATGCGGCGGATCAGGCGGCAGTCTAATTCAGTCTGCTCTGGACGCGAATGCAGATGTATACGTGACGGCAGACCTTGGCTATCACCGCTTCTTTGAGATCCTTGGTCCCGATGGGAACTGCCAAATGGCACTCGTGGATGCCGGACATTATGAAACGGAGAAGCACACCGAACAACTTCTCTGTACCTGGCTGACAGAACGATTCCCCACAATAAAATTTTACTGCACGAGTGCGCCCACCACCCCAATAAAAATCTCTATCCGCTGAACCTGACTCCGTACATTCTCGTTAGAGTCTGCTACGTTTTGCACACGCCATAATTTATGAGTACCACAGAAACAAAGATTAGCAGTCAATTACGTGCACTGATCCGACTACAGCACATCGATACACTGATTTACCAAGTCGTGAAGGAACAAGGAGATCTACCTGAGGAAATTAGAGACCTGGAAGATGAGTCCGCAGGATTGCAGACCCGCACGAACAACATCAGACAGGAGCAGGAAGACATTGAACAGTCGCGTCGGCGTAGCGAATTCGATATTGAAGAGGCAGAAGCGCTGATCAAGAAGTACGAGGAACAGCAGCTCCAGGTCCGCAACAACCGTGAATATGATGCGCTGACCAAGGAGATTGAGGCACAGAACGAGCGTATCCACGAGGCGAAAGAACTCATTGCGGGTACCGAGGGCTCACTGGAAACGAATGCGAGTCAAATTGAAGAAGCGCAACAGCGTCTTTCTGATCTGGAGAAGATGCTTGAAGACAAGCGCACCCAGTTGGAAGGGGTATTGTTAACGACTGAGAAGAAAAAGAAAGAGCTGGAGACACTGAGAGGGGATGCGGAAGCCTTGGTGGATGAACGCTACCTACGGGCCTATCAGAGGCTGCGGAACCGGTACAGGGATGGACGCGCGGTGGTTCGACTGCGACGCGGCGCAGCTGGCGGCTTTGCGGTTCCACCACAGCGTCAGATGGAGATTCGCCAACGTAACCGGATCATCCCGTGTGAGCATAC
>JAPPBZ010000113.1 GCA_026702635.1 Bacteroidota bacterium | reverse complement strand
GGACCGGTTTTCATCCCTCCGCCCGAGGCCGACGAAATCCGGATCAGCAGCAACGTGGCTGCCATCATAGGGGGACTCCGTCAGAACGCCCTCATACGGTTCCAGTTCTTCATCCGGCACCTGAAGCGCTAGGTGGGGCACTGTGTGCGCGAGATAGAGAAAGAACGGTTCTGAAGCATGTTGACGGATGAACTCCTCGGCTTCATTTGCCATCAGGTCTGGAGCATAGTCCGGCCCTTTGTAACGGTCATAGGCCGCCGGGTCATTTGGATCCAGACCCTCAAACCGTTGATGCGGGTGAAAATAGCCGTTCGCAAGCGTATCCCATTCGGTATTGCGCCAGAGATGGGACGGGTAATAGTTGTGAGCCTGTTTCTGATCCAGATACCCGTAGAAATAATTGAATCCCTGTTCAGTGGGAATTCCGATGGAATGCGGTCCTCCAAGCCCCCATTTTCCAATGATTGCAGTCTTGTAGCCCGCATCCTGCATCATATGTCCAAGCGTGTATGTTCCTTCCTCCAGCGGAAGCTGTCCACGTTCGGTACTGTCGGCAAAGCCTCCCAGTTCATAGTTGTCACGGACTTGGCAGTGTCCGGTATGCAGCCCGGTCAGCAGTGTACAGCGGCTTGGTGCACATACGGGACTACCACTGTAATGCTGGGTAAACCGCATTCCTTCGGTGGCCAGTCGATCAAGATTTGGCGTTTGGATCAGTGTCTGTCCATAGCTGCCAAGCTCACCATATCCCAGATCATCGGCAAGGATATAGATAACATTTGGGGGTTGTACCTGGGCGCATCCGGCAGATGCAATGAGGATAAAAAGACAGAGGCGTAGCATCGGAAAAAAGTCAGTTTGCTCCCGTAGGGTAATTAATTTGTCGTACTTTTCCAAAAATAAACCAGATCGAACGAATCCATGCCTTCTCCAACATTAGCTGCGAAGCTAGGACTCAGAGAGGGTATGCGTGCCTATTCGCTTGATCAGCCGTCCCACTACCACACATTGATTGCAGATGCGCCGGTAATTCCGGGTGAATCACCGGTGGATGGGGCAAACTTTGTTCATGTGTTTTCTGAGCATCAAGATCGGCTGATCACGTTGCTTGATATTGCACTCCCGACCTTGGCAGACAGGGGCATGTTATGGATTTCCTGGCCAAAGAAAAGCTCAGGAAGAAGGACAAACCTATCCATGAACGTTGTCCTGAGCATAGGGCGGGCAATCGGCATGGTTGATATAAAAATTTGTTCTGTTGATGAGACTTGGTCCGCGGTGAAGTTTGTCTACCGAAGGTCATGAACTGAGGGGCTATCCGACAAGTTACTTGAGCAGGACAGCGCAGTATTCAGATCCGGCACACACAGTCCTGATTCGCTGGGAATGTGCTGGGTTCAGTGTCGTCGTGCAGGAATTCGGATTGCCTTAATCTGCGCGGCTTCGGCCAGATGTCCACCATCTTCATTGTACCAGGAATGTCCTCGTCGTTGTCCGAGTATCCATTGGGTGTCGCTAAGCAGTTCGATCTCATAAAGGACCTGTTCGACGGTAAGTGAGGCCAATGCGATGGCAGTTCTAGAAGGTGGGTGATGTCCATTTTCACGGCTGAATTGATTGCGGAGTCGGGTTGCGTTTGGCATGAATCAAGAAGGAAAGAAAGAGTGGCTGATTACGATACAAGGATACCGCAAAAACCCGTATCGATAGTCAACAAAATGCAAACAATAAATGCACGATTTTTCCAAGAAAATTCCACAGCTATTCACACAACCCTTGGGGATAATGGTTATTGTGCGTACCTTGGGGCACGAGCGTCACTAGATCACAGGAATTATTTTGAAAAGGAAGATGCGAACTGCTGAAAAACCCGCATCGATCATCACTCCCATAAGCCGATAAATCTATGCAAGAAACAAAACCCCCACTGTGGATCGACCTGACGGTTGACCGTGCGGAAGAGATTCGCGATTTTTATATCAACGTTGCTGGGTGGGAGGCAGAACCCGTTGACATGGGCGGGTATGAGGACTACGCGATGAACGAGGACAAAGAAACGTTAGCAGGGATCTGTCATGCACGCGGCGTGAATGCCGGGATTCCGCCAGTCTGGATCCCCTATTTTCAGGTGAAATCTCTGGAAAAGAGTCTCCAGTCCTGTGTGGAACGGGGAGGCGAGGTCGTTTGCCCGGTTAGATCCATGGGCCCCGATAAGAGCTACGCGGTCATTCGCGATCCTTCGGGAGCTGTTTGTGCGATCTGGGCTGACCAATAGCTTTACACTTTCTTCATAATCTGCTATCTTGACCTGTTCACTAACTTAATGCGAAATGTATTTACCCGAAAACTGGATTTCATTTGTAGTTGCCATTCTGCTCCCGATGGTCGTGGGTTCACTCTGGTACGGCCCGATCTTTGGTAAGATGTGGATGGAGATGATGGATCTGACGGAGGAGAAAATCAAAGAGAACTTCAATCCGGCCAAATCATATGGAGGATCCCTGGTGGGTTCTGTGCTTACGGTATATGTTTTATCGCTTCTGATCTCCCACATGGGTATGGGCACTTTGGGCGGGGGATTGACGGTTGGCTTTGCAGCCTGGGTGGGGTTCGCGCTTCCTATGGGCTGGCAGAGTGTTGCCTGGGAGGATAAAGGCATGGGGATTTTTGTGCTGAATCAGGCATACAATCTCGTTGTTTTTCTGCTCATGGGTGGGTTGATTGGGGCCTGGCGATAAATGGCCGTATGGGAACCAGTGTAGCGGATCGTGCTGCCGAATTGCGTACGAGTCTCAATCGGCACGCATACCGGTACTACGTACTTGCACGGCCCACGATCACAGACGCAGAGTATGATCAACTCCTCTCGGAGTTGACTGCACTTGAGAACGAGTATCCTGAACTGGTTACACCGGATTCTCCGACCCAGCGGGTCGGGAGTGATCTGGACTCGGATTTCGTCAAGACTTCTCACCTACGTCCCGTCCTTAGTCTGGCGAACGCGTTCGGTGTAGAGGATTTATCGGCTTGGGAGACAAGAAACCGCAAGTTGGTGCCAGGTGAAGCATTCGCCTACGTGGTAGAGCCCAAGTTTGACGGATTAACATTGGTGCTGCGTTATGAGAAGGGGGTCCTTGTTCAGGCAGCTACGCGGGGCAACGGGGAGGTTGGGGACGTGGTCACCGCAAATGCACGCACAATCCGGTCAGTGCCACTACGGATTCCTGTTGAGGAGGGACCGGTGCCCCCGGATGTACTTGTAGTCAGATGCGAAGTGCTCTTTACCAAAGAAGCGTTTGCAAAACTGAATCAGCAGCGAATCGAAGAGGGGGAGCCGGCCTACATCAATGCACGGAATACGGCGTCCGGTTCCCTGAAACAAAAGGATGCACAGCTCACGGCGAAAAGGGATCTATCCGCGTATGCATACGATGTAATGTTTCCGGATGATTTTGCGCCCGAGGACCATTTTGAACGTCTGGATTGGCTGCATCGCGCAGGATTCAGGATCCCGCCCGAAGTGCAGTTGCTGCCAACATTGGAGGACGTTGCCAAACGGGTGGACTGGTGGAAAGAGGTGAGAGACACGCTTCCGTTCGAGATTGACGGCATCGTCATCAAAGTCTCAGACAGCACACAGGCGAAGAAGCTCGGTATTGTGGGCAAAGATCCACGTGGGGCAATCGCATTCAAATTTCCTTCCGAAGAGGCAATGACCCTGCTTGAGTCGGTAAAACCTCAGATAGGAAGGACGGGACGTATTACTCCGACGGCTCACCTCAAGCCTGTATTTGTGGGAGGAGTCACCGTTTCAAATGCGACCCTACATAACTACGATCAGGTGGAGCAGCTAGATCTACGCATTGGAGACACAATCAGGATAAAGCGGTCGGGAGATGTCATCCCCTACATCGTTGGGCCCGTGAAAGAGATTCGTTCAGGCAGCGAAACCCCTATTCTACCACCGGAGCAGTGCCCGGTTAGTGGGGATCAACTGATCCGAAAGAGGAACGGAGTAGATCTGTATTGCCCGAACTCACGGTGCTCAGAGAGGGTATTGCGGCGAGTCATGTTTTTTGCTTCCCGGGAAGGACTGGATATTGAAGGGTTGGGGCCGAACACGGTACAGGTTCTGATTGAATCCGGACTGATTAACGATGAAGCGGATCTCTATACACTTACGGAGGAAAAGCTGTTACCCTTGGAGGGATTTGCAGATCGGAAGACATCCGAGCTCATTGCCTCCATCCATCGTAGCCGGGATCGTGGTCCCGAAAAATTGCTGATTGCTCTGGGAGTTAATGGTATCGGGTCAGTGTCAGCACGGCTATTGCTTGGACAGTTTTCGATTGAGGAGTTGATGATGATCGCGGAAAGAGTAAATACAATTGAGGAGGAGGTGCCGACAGAAATGCTGCAGAATGGGGACACTCTTTCCGATGTGCTCCTGCAGAAGGTGCACCTCAAAGATCCAGTCGGAGCTTGCCTGGGACAATTGGACACAGACGACGAGAGACTCGTTGTATCCCTGGAAAAATTGCTTACTTTGCTGCGCCGCTTTCTGATGCTAGATGGGATCGGTCCGACGATGGTGCAGGAGATTCTTGTGTGGTTCAGAGAAAATGAAAACCGTGCCCTGATCACCAAGCTACAGGCTGCAGGCGTTTCATTTGAATCTCAGGAGCAAGCCCCATCTTCTCAATTACTGGAAGGGAAGACGTTTGTGATCACCGGAAGCCTAGGAGAGATGACGCGGTCGGAGGCACGCGCCTGGATTGAGTCGCATGGTGGGAAGGTTACAGGTAGTGTCAGCAAGAAGACAGACTACCTTTTGGCTGGGGAGAATGCAGGCAGTAAATTAAAAAAGGCAGTGGCACTTGATGTCATAGTACTGCGGTTAAGTGAGCTGAAGGACCTCCTAAACAGGAGCAGAAATGGTTGATCATGCCGGATAATCAAAACATGAAGATTTTTCTTTTGGATGCGATGGCCCTCGCCTATCGGGCCCATTTTTCGTTTCTGAGTCGTCCAAGGATTAATTCACGGGGGGAAAACACCAGCGCCCTCTACGGCTTTAGTACGACCTTAATTAACCTGATTGAGGAAGTAGGACTGAAGTATGCGGCAATCGTATTTGATGGGCCGGGAAAAACCTTCAGGAATGATCTATATTCCGAGTACAAAGCAAATCGGGATGCGCCACCGGATGCATTGCTTGAGAATTTGCCCCGGATCAAGGAACTGGCGCAGGCACTCTCCATTCCGGTCCTGCAGGCGGATCGGTTTGAAGCAGATGATGTGATCGGTACACTAGCACGGAAGGCCGAGACCTCAGGTGCGCATGCCGTCATTGTGTCCCCGGATAAAGACTTTCAGCAACTTCTTTCTTCCCAAGTAGAAATGTTGCGGCCACGGAGCGGTGCCGGTTTTGAGCGTGTAACCGAGGAGGGTTTCCGGGAAAAGTATCAGATTCCTCCTCAAAACTTCATCGACATGCTTGCGCTGATGGGAGACAGCAGTGATAATGTGCCAGGCGCACGGGGAATTGGTGAAAAGGGGGCGGCAAAGTTGGTACAGCAGGATCAGACCGTTGAGAATATTCTAGACAAGGCCTCTACCTATACCAGTAAGCGCTGGCGGACCGCCCTGACTACGAACCCGGACATGGTACGACTGAGCAAGGACCTAGTCACGATACGAACAGACCTAGATGTGAAGTTGGACTGGGAAGCCTGTCGTCCCCGCAGTCCCAGGGACATAGAGCCGTTGTCATTTTTCCGTCGCTACGAATTTAACACCCTGATCCGCCGCTTGACTGCCGGATCAGAACTCTTCGAAACTGCCGAGATCGCCGCCACCAGTACCCTGAAGAGCTATCAATCCGATCAGGCGAATTACCGGATGATCACAACTGTTGACGAGCTAAAAACGTTTGAACAGTCCCTGAAAGAGGTCCAGCGTATCGGAGTAGCTAGTCTGATGACTCCAGGCTCTCCGGTTCGCGCAGACTGGTGGGGGATGGCAGTTTCATGGGCCCCGGGAAGTGCAGTATATCTTCCGCTTCCGCTTCCAGATGGGACATCCGTATCGGAGGTGATCCAGATTCTTGCTCCAGTTTTTTCCAATGGGAAAGTGGAAAAGATCGGGCATGATCTGAAGCCGCTTATTGTTCAGCTCCGGCGACTCAATGTACCGGTTCGGGGAAAGTTCTTTGATACCCAGATTGCTCACTATTTACTTTCTCCAGATCAGAATCACCGGTTCGGGACGGTTACGAAGCAGCAGTTGGGCTACGAGCCTCAAGAGATCGAGGATGTTCTTGGGACGGGGCGCTTGCAAAGAGAGCCACGAGATATTGCTCCCGAAGAGTTTCGGATCCTCGCGTGTGAGCATGCGGCTTGTCCGCTTGAGATGCAGGCAAAATTGCATAAAAAACTCCAGGAAAGTGATCTTCACAAAATCGCGGACGAAATTGAGTTCCCGCTGGTGTATGTGTTGGCCGATATGGAGGCCGCGGGCGTGAGACTCAATCTGTCCATCCTGGAAGAGCTGGGTCCTAGAATTCAAGAAGATCTGGACCGATATGCCAATGAGATTTACAAGGAAGCTGGTGAGTCCTTCAATATTGCCTCTTCAAAGCAGGTAGGGGAGATTCTGTTTGGGAAATTGGGGTATCCGGTTAAGCGGCGCACACCTTCCGGCAAGCCGTCCACAAGAGAGGAGGTTCTTCTGGATCTTGCAATGGAGCATAAGGTGGCGGCACTCATCATGGATTGGCGAAAAGCCGCCAAGCTCAAAGGGACGTACGTAGACAATCTGGCACGTATGGTCATGCCAATGACGCAGCGGGTTCATACCGTGTTCAATCAGACCTCTGCGGCCACGGGCCGACTTTCTTCTTCAGACCCGGCGCTGCAAAATATTCCTGTCCGTGATCGTACGGGGCGGGAGCTTCGCAGCGCATTTGTGGCTCCAGCGGGCTGGTACATCTTGTCAGCGGATTATTCGCAGATTGAACTCAGGATCCTCGCTCACATGAGCACAGATCCAGAATTACAGGAGATTTTTGCGGCCGGTCGTGATCCTCATACGGAAACTGCTGCACTGATCTACAAGGTGGATGTCATCGATATTACACGAGAGCAGCGGAACGCGGCAAAGGCCGTGAATTACGGGATCCCGTATGGTCTTTCACCTTCCGGCCTGGCGCGTGGATTACGGTGCACACACAAAGAGGCGCAGCAGTTGATGAAAGCTCACCAGGAGTCTTTTCCCGGGGTTTGGCAGTTCATACAGAGGCAGGTTGATCAGGCAAAAGAACGCGGCTTCGCTACCACGCTCATGGGGCGCCGCCGTTATTTACCGGACCTGAAGGCCCGTAATAGTGCCGTGCGTGCTGCGGCCGAGCGGATTGCAGTCAATATGCCGATACAGGGGACACAGGCAGATATGATCAAGTTGGCGGCCATTGCGATTGATCGGGAGTTGCAACATGCCGGCATGCGATCACGGGCAATTCTGCAAGTCCATGATGAACTAGTATTTGAAGTCCCCGAGCAGGAATTTGCGGAGGCGGAAGAGATTGTCCAGACCTGTATGGTTCAGGCCATAGAACTCCGTATTCCAATTGAGGTCAATGTCGGTAAGGGTACGAATTGGCTTCAAGCACACTAAGAGGCCGGGAAAAGTCGCATCAGGACCGGCGCGTGGTCTGAAGGACGCTCCAGATCACGTTCTTCAACATCAACCCAGGCATTGCTGCTGAGCCCGGAAAGGTCAGGGGTTGCAAGGATATGGTCAATCCGTACTCCATCATTCCATTCAAATCCTCGCGTACGAAAATCCCACCATGTATATACGCCAGGGCCTCTGGCGTACCTGCGCAATAGATCCGAGAGCGAAAACTGGTCCATGAGGATATTCAACTTTTCGCGCGCCGCCGGATCGCACAGGACAGAATCCCTCCAGCTGTCCGGGTGGGCGACATCCAGATCGTCAAAAGCGACATTAAAATCTCCCGTCAGGATAAACTCTTTGTATTTCTCCCGCTCTACATCCAGAAATTTACGCAAGGTGTCAAGCCAGCGAAGCTTGTAGGCGTGTTTCGGCATCCCAATTCGTCTTCCATTGGGTACATAAACGTTGACGACACGCAGATTATGGACACTGCCGGAGATGACCCGTGCTTCGTTGTCGAGTCCAGTTCGGATATCCTCCACCATTTTTCTGGCAAGAATAGCCACCCCATTGTAGGAGGGCTGGCCGTGGATGAATGCCTGATACCCGGCTTCTTCGATGGCAGAAAAGGGGAATGTTTCCTGCGTGGCTTTGATTTCCTGCAGGCAAACGATGTCCGGGTTATGTCGCTCAAGGAAATCAAGGATCCTGACGAGTCGGGCACGTGCAGAATTGACGTTCCATGTGACGAGTTTAATGGGGAGAGACATGGTTTCTTGGCCTACTGTTCGGCACTAAGATAACAGTAAACTTCCATAGGGCATCTTCGGATCAATTGTCAGGCCTGAACCAGATGCAAGGACGGTCATGTTTGCGTTTGGAACGAGCCTCTTTCGCACTGATGCGCGCTGCTATCGTTGTCGAATCATACGAAATACACCAACAACCTTTTCTGCTACTCTTTATTTTGTTAATTTTGCGTGCAGACGCTCTGGAAGCCGCGTCGCTGCAAATTTCTTGAGCACACGAAAAACTTTCTCGGTGCATCACACACATGGCAACACAGACTTCAAAGCAGACCTTCCTGCGGTGCCGAGATCACTGGAACATTAGAAGAAGGGCGCTGTAACGAAACCCATGGCCGATTCAGTTACTTCCTATCTCTCACGATCAAGGGGTCGATATTGCGTCAGAGCACTTACATCTCGGTGGGTGCGCGCTTTTTTTGTGGTGGGTTTGGGGATCTCTGTGAGTCTTGCAGGATGTTCGATGGCGCCACGCTTAGAGGACCCGCTGGAGCCACTCCCCGAACAATTTGAAGCGGCTGCACGTGCTGATCAGAGTGCACAGCATTACTGGTGGCATGGCTTTGGAGATCCGTATCTGAATCAATTAGTGGATTCGGTTATCGCACGAAATCTGGACCTTCGAGTAGCTGTGGCTCGCGTGGCAGAAGTCCAGAATCAATTTCGCATCGCACGGGCTGAGCAGCTACCGTCCATAGAACTGGCCGCGCGGCGCGATCAGCAGGATATTCCTTCCAATATAGGTATCGGGGGGCAGTTAGGGGATCGTTTCAGCGTGCCAGGAGCGCCTGAATTTCCCGATCGGTTCGATTATACAACCTATAGTGCCTCACTAGGGTTTGCGTACGAAATAGACTTTTGGGGCCGGGTACGCGGAACGAAGCGGGCGGCACTGCAGGAATTTTTTGCCACACAATCTGACGTTCGTACGGTACTCATGGGAGTCATCGGTGAGACGGTTGCGACCTATTTTGAGATTGCCGCTCGTCACCGCACCCTTGAGCTGACAAAGGAAAGCGTACGTATCCTGACTGAACGTGCAGAGATCCTGTCAGATCGGTATGAACGAGGGCTGGTATCCCCTCTGGAATTCCGCGCCGCTCAGCAGCAACTTCATGCTGCAAAAGCCGATCTGCCCGTGCTCGAAAGTCAGCTGGATGCGACCCGAGGGCGACTGAGCCTGCTTCTGGGGAGCTACCGAATGCCGATGGGCACCATGCTTGTTCCCGAGAGCGCCTATACTTATGCGTTGGAGGAGATACCGAGTGGGTTGCCCTCAGATTTGCTGCAGGAGCGGCCGGATGTGGTTGCGGCATTTCAGCGTTTAGAAGCTGCCCGTGAGCGCATCGGAGCCGCACGCGCCGTTCAATTCCCCAGTTTTTCACTGACAGGAGCGGCTGGTACGCAGAGCAGCACACTCTCCGATATTGTGAAGACTAGTCAGAACTTCTGGCTTTTTGGCACTGGTTTGACGGCCCCCATATTCAATGCCGGTAGGATTCGAGCAAACATTCGGGTGGCTTGGGCCCAGTACGAACAGTTGGCGCTCCAATATGAGAAAACCGTGCTCATGGCCTTCCGGGATGTGGAGGCAGCGCTTGTGAACTACGGCAAATTGAAGGAGCGCCATGCGTCCCTTACAGCCGCCCAGGCTTCGGCCCGTGACAGAGTTCAGATTCAGGAACTTCGCTACCTTCGGGGGACAGGCGACTATCTAGGCTTTCTGGATGCCCGGCGCAATCTTGTCCTCTCGGAAATAGGATTAATGGAATCCCGCCGCAGCTTAGCCGAAGCCCGCTTAGCGGTACATAGATCCCTTGGCGGGACCTGGATTCAGGAAGGATTAGCTCTCGGTCCTGAAACGCCGTAGGTTTTTGCCGAAGTTACGGTCCGGGCATACAGTGGTTACGAATACGAGGAAGGCTTCCAGCCGTGGTGGGTGCGCTCCGTCGTAAATAGACACCGAAGATCTATCAACGGGTTGCTGAAGTCATGAATGAGCACAGTTGAGGTTGGACATGGACCC
>JAPPBZ010000139.1 GCA_026702635.1 Bacteroidota bacterium | reverse complement strand
AGAGTGTGGGGCAAGAGCCCCACACTCTTTTGCACGGTCCTCCCCATTAGCAGGTTGAACTTCTGGTCAGTTCCACCCAGCTCAACATCTGCTTCTATCTCCACCGAATCTTGGGCTTGCGCAAGTGGATAGAGAAATTCATGTAACCCAATCGCATCTCCCTTCGCATAGCGTCCTGAAAAATCATCGCGCTCCAACATGCGAGCGACCGTAGATTTTCCCGCCAACCGGACTACATCCTCAAAAGAAAGCTTTCCGAGCCACTCGGAATTATACACGATGCGAATGCGATCAGAGTGCAGGATCTGTAAAGCCTGCTGAAAATAGGTTTCCCCATTGCGGCGGGTTTCTTCAAGTGAGAGTGCAGGTCGCATTTTTGAGCGACCACTCGCATCTCCAATCATCCCGGTAAAGTCCCCAACAATCAGGACAATCTCGTGCCCGAAGTCCTGGAATTGCCGAAGCTTTCGCAGCACAACTGCATGCCCAAGATGCAGATCCGGTCGACTGGGGTCACATCCTAACTTCACGGTGAGTGGCTTCCCCGTTTTCTCTGCACAGAGCAATTTTTTGTGAAGCTCTTCTTCCGGTATGATCTCCTGAACGCCGCGCCTTAAATGCAGCATCTGCTCAGCTACTGGTGGAAAATGCATGTCAGTATTGCTTCAGAGTTCGTTCCAGTTGTCGCTTCGTATCCCGCTCCGCCATGTCAGCCCGTTTGTCAAAGAGTTTTTTCCCCCGAGCAATGCCAATTTCTACCTTAATCTTGCCGTGATTCAGGTAAAATCTGAGCGGGATTAATGTGTTGCCCTTTTGTTCAACTGCTTTTTGTAAACGTACGATTTCTTTGCGATGCAACAGAAGTTTTCGGGGGCGCAGGGGATCATGATTATTCAGGTTCCCATGCTTATAGTGCGAGATATGCGCATCAACCAGGAATATCTCCTGTTGCTCAATTTTGCACCATGCTTCTGCCAAGCTCACGCGTCCATCGCGAATTGATTTCACCTCGGTTCCGACCAGTACCATTCCAGCCTCAATAGTATCCAGAATATGATACTGTCGCCGGGCCCGACGATTACTTGCCAGGGTTGTCTTTGATTTTTCCATTTCTCACAGCCTCTCTCCCCCATTCTGCCCCGTGTCCTGCCCCCACCACGGCAACTGCTGTGCATGCTCTGATACAAATATTGGCAGTGGTACAAGATCTTCTGTTATCCCATAATAATACATGTACTCCCGGATTGCAGTAAGTCCGGCAATGGTAACATCATCTAGGCGCAGCCGAAGGCTTTCACCGAAAAATTTGTCTTCCGGCGAGTCTGACCTAGTTCCCCACTCTTGCGCAACGATTTCAGCCTCCTCTGTGAGTTCAATCAGCGATTGCGTCATTAGATCGTTCCCCGCCCCTTTCAAGCAAGCGTACACGCCCCACACCATCGGGTATTGAGCAAGCTCATACCATTCCTGCCCAAGATCCAGTATGTCTGGATCTTCGACCCGGGGCAGTGGAGTTGATTCCGGGAGCAATTCAATATCGGCTCGTCCATCAAAGACAACCTGAACCTGCCGCCCATAATGCTCTTTCAGAATTACTCTTGCCATGAATTCTTCAAGCTTCTGATCAGGAGAGGATTTCAGTACTTTAGCACGTTGGATGCCTTGATGAACGCGCAGCCGCGCAAACGGATACCCCCATGAGGATACTGCCCCACCAGGTATGATATCAAATTCCTCTACCGCCGTGAATACAGTGGTCACTGGCAACAGTGCTATATCAACCTGTTGCTGACGCAATAAATCCGCACAATATGAGGCGGAATGCTTCTCCGTCTCCCTGCACAGTGACTGAGCAGCAGCCTCAAGGCATTTCGTCGATGGAAAATCCCAGAACGCCAATTGCATCGGCAATTCTAGGAATCTCGCACGCGTTCCTTGATACGGGAGGCTTTACCGCGCAGATCACGGAGGTAGTAGAGCTTTGCTCGACGTACTCTCCCGAAGCGTTTGACTTCCACACGTGCGATTCTCGGGGAGTGGAACGGGAAAACTCGCTCAACCCCGACACCACTGGAAATCTTTCTGACCATAAAGGTCTTGTTGGCGCCTGCGCCACGGATCGCAATGACCGTACCTTGAAAAATCTGTATGCGTTCTTTCCCCCCTTCGGTCACACGCAGATGTACGGCTACCGTATCTCCAGCTTCAAAATTCGGTAACGAATCTTCACGCAACTGTGTGGTTTCTACGATTTTCAGCAGATCTTTAGACATGATTCTTAGAGCTAACGTCAGGTTTGAACCTGTGCGGCGTGCTGTTGCCAGAGATCCGGGCGCCGCTCCCGGGTACGCTGTTGCCGAATTTGATCGCGCCATTCGACAATTTTACTATGATTTCCACTACGAAGTACTTTCGGGACCTGAAGCCCACGAAAAGAGGCAGGGCGTGTGTACTCTGGGGCACCGAGAAGTCCATCCTGGAATGAGTCTTCCAGAGCAGATTGTGCATCTCCAAGTACCCCAGGAATTAGCCGAAGTACTGCATCCATGACCAGAAGTGCGGGAAGTTCTCCACCGCTGAGTACATAATCCCCCACCGATATCTCCCGAGTCACCAGCGTTTCCCGGACCCGGTGATCCACCCCTTTGTAATGCCCCGCAAGTAGAACGAGATGATTCTTGAGCGAGAGTGTGTTTGCCAAGGACTGGGTAAAAGGCTCACCATCCGGGCTTAAATAAATCACTTCATCTGGACGATGATTCAGCGCCTCAATGCAGTTAAAGATCGGTTCTGGCTTCAGTACCATCCCGACACCCCCACCGTAAGGATAGTCATCAATTTGCTGATGCTGCCCTTCGGCATACGTTCGCAGATCATGCACACGTAATACGACTTCCTTCTTTGCCCGGCGCACCACAGTCAGATCAAGTGCTTTCTTGAGCTGATTCGGCAATGCTGTTACAATGTCGATTCGCATGATCTCTCTAGTCTAAAAGCCCCTCTACAGTTCGGATCACCACACGCCTCTGGTCGACATCCGTTGACACGATGAATGCAGGGACTGCAGGAATCAGCGCTTCCTTCTTTCCTGGACGTTCAATGAGATACAGGGAGTGACTTTGCGTATCCCATATATCTTTCAGGGTGCCAACTGACTCCCCCTCATCGGTCACGACTTCGACCCCAATCAGATCATGCAGAAAGAATTCCCCCGGCTGCAAAGGCGGCAGATCGTTCAGGTCCGCAAAGACTAGTGGCTTCCCTAGGCCTTCTGCGTCGGTCACTGTGTGTATTCCTGCAAATTGCATCAGTACTGTCGTGCCACGTCTGGAATTCTGTAGTCGGGTACTCTCTACGTTGTAAGGTTGTGCGGTCTGTGGCGTATCCCCCAGCCAAATCCTCCTTAAGTTTCGTAACCGGTTTGGGTCATCACTTTCGGGGACCACTTTACATTCACCTTTTAATCCATGCGTTCGAACAATTCGTCCAACTAGCAGGAGGTTGTCTGGCGAAAGAGTCCCATCAAACATTTACGATTTCTTTCAAGCCGATTCTTCAGACGATTCGTCTTCTTTTTCAGCAGATGCTTCTTTTTCGGCCGCCACCTCTTTTTCAGCAACTGCTTCCTTTTCAGCCGCCACCTCTTTTTCAGCCGCTACCTCTTTTTCAGCAACTGCTTCTTTTTCAGCCGCTGCTTCTTGCTCGCGAGCTTTCGCCTCTGCGGCGGCGGCTGCGGCCTTTTTCCGTTTTTCAAGTAGTTCCGCCTCGAGCTTTGCAGCCGCCTTTTCTTCGGCGTCCAATGCCCGCTGGCGAAGCTCAGATGCAGTTACCTTGGCGGAGGCCTTAAGCTTATCCTGACGATACTGTTGGTGTGTCGCTACGGCCTCAGCAATCGCATCCGGTTCGACACCCTTGTACTCCAGATGTAACCCTAGAAGAACCCCCTGTTGACTGAGCAGGCTTCGCACCGTATCGGTCGGCTGAGCACCTACCTTAAGCCAATGTTTTATACGGTCGTCCTTAAGTTCGACACGTGCTGGTTCTTCCAGCGGATAATACCGCCCGAGGTCTTCGATGAATCTACCATCCCGCGGTGCACGCGAGTCTGCAGCGACTACGGCCCAGATCGGTTTCTTTTTTCGCCCCATACGGCGTAATCTAATTTTTACTGCCACCTTTTTATTTACGTTTTATTGAATGTTATCGCGCTGCCTGCAGCAACGCGGACAAGTCCACCGGTCTCCCCCTACTTGCTTTTGTCTGCATCCGTTTCATGAGCTTGCGCATTTGTCTGAATTGGCGCAAAAGCTGATTCAGATCTCTGACTTCCAAGCCGCTGCCGGCCGCAATGCGGCGCCTGCGGCTACTATCAATCCCGTCGGGATGCCTGCGCTCCCATGGTGTCATACTTAAAATCAATGCCTCTGTCTGTGTCAGCCCCTCCTCTTCGACAGATACATCCTTGAGTTGTTTGCCGACCCCTGGAACCATACCAAGCACATCCGTCAACGAACCCATGGATTTGAGTTTCTGGAGTTGCTGATAAAAATCCTCCAGATCAAAGGACTGTTTTTGGATTTTTCGGCGTAGCACCTCCGCCTGTTCCTCATCATACTGCTCCTGGGCTTTTTCAACAAGACTGACTACATCCCCCATTCCGAGAATGCGCCGTGCCATCCGATCGGGAAAGAACGGAGTAAGCTGATCAAGCTTTTCCCCTGTAGAAGCAAACTTGATTGGCTTGTCTACGACAGAACGTACAGATAATGCAGCCCCCCCACGGGTATCTCCATCAAGCTTGGTCAGAACAACGCCATCGAAATTGAGACGAGTATTAAACTCGCGTGCTGTATTGACGGCATCCTGTCCCGTCATACTGTCCGCAACGAAAAGTATCTCGGTCGGCTGAACTGATCGTTTGATTTCTGCCACTTCCGTCATCATGCGCTCATCCACATGCAGTCGACCCGCCGTATCAATGATGACAGTATCACGGGCATGTTTCCGGGCATACACCACAGTTTCTCTGGCCACACGCGGCGCATCCTGCACGACACTACCATCGTCTGCGGTTATGCTGTACACGGGTACATTGATCTCTTCGCCAAGCCGACTCAATTGATCAACCGCCGCAGGTCTATATACATCTGCCGCAGCCAAAATAGGGACACGTCCCTTGGATTGTAGATGCAGGGCCAGCTTTGCACTGAAGGTAGTTTTTCCCGAACCCTGCAGTCCAGCAATGAGTATGACTGCTGGAAGTTTATTTCCAAGATTGATCTCCGCAGTATTGCCTCCCAAGAGGCGGGCAATCTCATCATAGACGATCTTGATGATCATCTGACCGGGAGCTACAGATCGTAGAACCCGATCACCAAGCGCCTTCTCTTTGACTCGATTGGTGAAGTTTCGTGCAACCTGATAGTTTACATCTGCCTCAAGGAGTGCACGCCGTACCTCACCCATTGACTCTGCAATATTGAGCTCGGTAATGCGACCTCGCCCCGTAAGACTCTTGATCGCTCCTTCTAACCGCTGGGAGAGATTTTCAAACATGGAGATTTCGGCACCCGAATCTCAATAGAAACAGGCAATTTACTCGAAACAGCACAGTTGTACTACCGAAGAGAGGTTCTTGATCACGTAAAAAGGGGTTCCGCCCTGATTTTTATATATTTCCTTCTAAATTTTGTCCAAATCCAAGGAAATACTGACTAAATCTGCGTTGCGTGCCCATTGTCGTTCCATGCGACAACTCATTTCAGAGGAAGACTACCGTCTGGAATGCCAAAAAATCGTCTCCCAAGCCGCATCAGTACCTCAATTGCTGGAGGCCCAGACCATTCTGTCGTACTGGCCGAAACTCGAGGTGCGCGAAATCGATCTCCGACCTCTCAACTGCTGGCTGCGAGCCCGAGGGTGCACTGTATTATTACCCATCATTGAACCGAATTCAAAAAACTCTCGTATACGCTGGGGGCATTTTGATCACGAGCGTACACTCATGCCGAACCGCTGGAAAATTCTCCAGCCCGAAAAACGTGCAGAAATTTCTGCCGAAGACATTGATGTCGTTCTCGTTCCTGGTCTTGGATTCGACTGGCGGGGACACCGGATTGGCTATGGCGGTGGCTATTATGACAGACTCTTTGAGTATGTTAATGCGTTCAAGATTGGTCTGAGTCTGGATAGCTGTTTCATTGAGTTGATTCCGACTCAATCGCATGATAT
This sequence comes from Bacteroidota bacterium, assembly GCA_026702635.1. GTDB lineage: Bacteria > Bacteroidota > Rhodothermia > Rhodothermales > Bin80 > Bin80. The sequence goes on along the minus strand of JAPPBZ010000139.1, from coordinate 4,389 downwards.
TGCTGTAGACTGTTTGATCACTGCCAACAGAACGCTCAAACTTAATTAGTCGGAATGCCACGTCGAGTCCGATTCGAAGAGACGACTGAGTTTTCGGATCTGCACGAAGAACATGAGTCTCAGAGTGTTTCCAACCTAGAGGTTGAAGAACTGCTCTTCGAGGATACCTCGGAGAAACCGCGGCGATTTCCTAACCTGCCACTCGTTGCTGGATTTGGGCTACTAGGAACTGTTATCCTCTTCATTTTGCAACAGATCGGCATCCTGCCCGGAAGTGGTTTACAGGACGTTTTTATCGTATTCCCTCTCATTGGTCTGATCCTGGTGATATTGTTCGGCTTGTCCCCCAAGCGACGCAGACGAAATAGGCATGCAGCAAGGAAGACGCGGAAGGCACACTTAAAACGACAAAAACGCGAACGAAAAGCTCGAGGGAAAAACCCTGACACTTCAGGGAAACTGGAAAAGCCAAAATGGAATTTTCCCGTTAAATCACGTAAAAAATATCTGGCCGGTGTATGTGGAGGTCTCGCACAACACATCAACATGGACGAGACCTTGTTTCGGGTACTCTTTATCCTCGCGCTGGTTGCCACTGGAGGAACGGTCCCTTTGGTTGCTTACATACTCCTGGCTATATTCATGCCTTCTGCAGACGACAAAGCGGAGACCTCTTCGTAACTTCAGTCAGAATCGTCTTCGCGCGGTTACAACTTTTTTCTCTTAGATCACACAAGCTAACGCCCGTAGGTGAGAGTTTATAAGAGACTCTGTCGGGCGAGATAGACGAATGAAACCATGGTGGAAGCCTCACCGTAAATGGAATTAGCATGTATCCCGTAGTCTGTCCTGCCTTCACAGTAGTGCCCAACGAAACGCAATTGCAATGTCTTCTGAGAAAAAACGCCTGACCCGTTCATCGTCTGATAAAATGGTCGCCGGGGTGCTCGGCGGAATTGCTGAGCACTATAACCTGAATATCACGTGGCTGCGTATCGGAGTCCTTTTCGCCTTTTTTTGTACAGCCGGAACAGTCCTCATCGCCTATCTCGCGGCAGTCATTATCATGCCAAGTGACGGCTAAATTCCAGCTCCTGGAATTCGTACTTGGCCTGTTTCGCATCCCTTATTTTTCACCAACGACCCAGAAGGATTTCACGGGAACGGGATTTGCGCTTTCACGCAAAAAGTGGATCTTCGCTTCTGGATACGCTGAGGGCCATGTTACTTCAGAAGTGTCATCGTCCGCGTGTGAATGAGCTTACCCTCTGACTTCATCCGATAGAAATACACGCCGCTGGCATATGCGTTGGCATCCCAATCCAATTGGTAAGCTCCAGGAGAATAGACCTGGTCGGTTAATACAGACACCCTTCGCCCGACTGCGTCGAAGACGGTTAGCCGTACCCGCACTTTCTTGGGTACTTTGAATTGGATAGTCGTAGACGCGTTAAAGGGGTTCGGGTAGTTTTGCGAAAGGCTAAATTCGGACGGCAATTCATCTGGCTCGTCGGTTATCCCGGTGACAACTTCTCCTATTGGAACTGTCCAAACGCCGCGACCATGCGTGCCCAAGACAACCTCATCATCCCGGATCTTCATCTGCCAAACAGCCACGGCTGGCAAACCATTGTCTGCATAGTTCCACTCCGCACCATAATTCCGGGACTCAAAGAGGCCAATCTCAGTGCCTGCCCAAAGAACATTGGTCGCGTGTGGCATCACAACCAAATCGAACACGGCTACATCTGGGAATCCATTCGTGCTCACGTCCGAGGTAGCAAAGCCGGACAGGTCCGTCCAGGTCTTCCCGAAGTCTTTGGTTTCCAAAATCTTCGGATGGCTGTAGCGCGAAAACAACGCATAGGCAGTGCCTCTTTGCGTGGGATGCGTCGCAAGCCCTGATACATAGGCCTCCGGCGGCCGGCTCATAATAGGGAAGGCCGTCGCTTCGAACGATTCGCCCCTGTCTTGGGAGACCTGCAGCTTGTTGAAGCGTCTTGTATCGCTTGGATTAGAAATCAAGCCACATCCCGCCCACACTACATTTGGATCGGCAATTGAAACTCTGACCCTGCAGCCCGACCAAATCTCCCAGGCCTCTGTGATGGGTGTCATGGCCCAAGTCTCCCCAAAGTTTCTGGAATACCAGACACCCCTACGCCCGGCAGTGTATACATTGTCGGGCATCTTATCAGAACTCGCAATCTGGGTGAGGAATTGCCCGTCGCCCGCGCCGACACTGAGTGACGATACCCAAGTTGCGCCGCCATCGACTGTTCTCCCTATTGAAATAAATTGTGCGGATGCCAGAATCTTGTTAGGATCAGTAGCGTGCCACACGGTCTCCAAACCGTCGCCGACGCCCTGTCTTATCCATCCCTCTCTGTTATTCGAATTATCAGGGGAGCTCCACGTTCCATTATCCTGAGCACCGGCGATGTACACGGAAGCCCCTGGCTTTTTGGCTACCCCGTAGACCTGCATAGTGTTGTATCCCGCGCCCGCGTGATCCAGCTCTCTGAAACTCCGGCCGTTGTCCATAGATAATGCTACGCCACCATCGTTGGCATCCAGGATCCAGAATTCATTCCGGCCTTCATTGATTGGGATGGGCACAATGGCGTGGTGATCCACATGTGTCGTGCGGTCAAGATCAATTTGACTGGGGAAATCCAGGTCTCGGCGAGGATTCCCCACGAGCTCAGGCGAGACCGAAATAGTTTGGTTTGGCAGGTTGGCAGGATCCCATGTAGCAGCAGGATCATCAACGAGGACTGGATGCAGCATGTATAGCATCCCACTCACCAAGCCGCCATCTCGGGCAATACTGCTATGGGGAACCGTAGCGTCGTAATCGTACTTGTGAATAAACATGTACTCCATGCTCGTCTCCTCACGCGAACTTTGATAATGAGTGTTATAGCGGATCAGATTGAACTCGCCATCATCGGCCTGATCGCGGAAGGAAACCATCAATTGGCGATCGTTCTTGGTATCCCAAACCTGAAAAGGTACTTCCACATAGTCGGCGTACATATATTCAGGAAAAGGTACACCCGTACCCCCATTTTGAAATATGCCAGCTGTTTTTTGCACCCAAAAGCGATGAGCTAACTGTCCGTTTCTGCCCCACCGAATCTCAATGTCAGCATAGTCTGTTAGCAACACATCCTTAGCCTGTGGATGTTGGACAATGATTCTCCCCTCAAGCCTGTGATACACACCCTCCTCTTGAACAGGTTTGAACTCAAGCCACTCATCAGAGCCACCGTAATCAAATTCGCTAACCGCAACCAAGCTGTTTTCACCTATAATTCTGTTTCTCCAGAGTCCTATTCCCCCAACAAACACGGTGTCCGGCTTAAATGGATGCACTGCTAGCGTATTGTTGAACCAGCCTTGGGGTCCGAACCAATTTATACCAGAATGGCTAACAGTATGCACCCAATTCGCACCGCCATCCTCACTCCGATAGAGATCAGATAAGAACCTGAATCCCCCTTCAATGGTCCACGCATGAACGGCAGCGTATGCGATATCTGGATTGGAGGGCGAATATGCCAATTCGATGCGATAAAATTCAGAGGCCCAATCTACTGATGCAAACGCCCATGTCATGCCGGCATCGGTGGAATAGAGTATGCCGCGTCCACCGACACTCGCTACTTGTCTGCTGAAATCGCCTGGCTGCGCGCGCAAATCTTGGACCGGTTCTCTTTCCGACGTGCTCCTGTATGCTGCGGTCCAAGTTACGCCGCCATCAACCGTTCGGAATATACCTTCATTGGTAGCGGCCAGGACCACATCCGAGTTTGTGGGGTCCACAGCCAACTGATTTATAAATCGAAAATTTGTGTTGCCAGCAGTAGCAGGCAGATGGCTCCAGGTTATACCTCTGTCCACGGATCTGAATATACCGTTACCAGCTACTGCACTGAAAAAGCCAACACCTTCACCGGTACCCATGTAGATGACATTGGGATCACTCTCAGCCATCGCCAGGCTACCCACTGCCAAGTTCGGCAGATTGTCCGTCACAGGTTGCCATGTAGATCCCCGATCTGTTGTCTTCCATAGACCGCCAGACACTGAGCCAGCCCACCATGTGTTTAGTGGATCGTCTGGATCAACCAGTATAGCCCGGGTCCTTCCACCAACATTGCCCGGGCCTCGCTCAACCCAGCTAAGTTTGGTACCGGAGATCTTCGCAGCCGTCAATGCCTTGTTGAACTCTTCAAGACGATAGCCCATCGGGTAATCGTTCGCCCCATCCGCAGATGCCCTGATGTCATGATGATACTGAAAGAACTCGTCCGGATGGCCTTGTGTGCCTGCCATTAGCTTGGACTCTTCTGACTGCACCACCACGGGGTTCACCTGAGTAGC
>JAPPBZ010000141.1 GCA_026702635.1 Bacteroidota bacterium | reverse complement strand
CTCCGAACTGGGATTCCACCCTGCAATGGCCACGCTGCGCGAGCTTTATGATGAGGGACAGATGTCAATCATCCAGGGAGTAGGATATGAGAATTCAAGTTTATCTCATTTTCAGGGTACAGATAACTGGATGTCGGGAGTGGGGGAAAGAGCAGAGGACACCTCCGGGTGGATTGGTCGGAAACTCGAGTTCCAATTCCCTGACTTCGAGACAAAGCCGCGTGAGTATCCTCTGGCTGTACAGGTCGGTGGCATTACCTCCCGCTTATTTGATGGTCAGGCGCAAGCGATGGGCATGACCATGGCCAATGTAGAAGTATTTCGGAGGCTCGTTCGTACGGGGGGATTGTTTGACGAACAAAAAGCTCCCGACAACGCGTACGGCAATGAGATTAAATTCATGCGCCGCATTGCGAATGATGCGTTTATTTACGGCAAAGCTGTTCAGGAAGCTGCTTCCAGAGGTGCGAACACCGTTTCGTATCCACAACTTGAGCCGTATTATTTTTCCGATAGACTTTCCACGGTTGCCCGGCTCATCAAAGGAGATCTTGGCGCCCAGGTATACCATGTCAGTCTGGGTGGGTTTGACACGCACGGATCACAGGGTAGTGTCTATGGTCGGCATGCCACACTGCTGCGGGCAATGTCTGAAACCGTTGATGCATTTCTGAGAGACCTAGGCGAGCTCAGCCAGGATGTCCTGATTATGACATTCTCCGAATTTGGTCGCAGGGTATACGAGAATGGTTCTGATGGAACGGACCATGGCACTGCTGCACCGCTATTTCTGTTTGGTCCGGGGGCAAAAGGGGGTTTATTTGGACAGTCTCCCTCGCTGAAGGATCTGGACGAACATGGTAATCTCAAGCATGGGATTGACTTCCGCGCAGTTTATGCTACCGTATTGCAGCACTGGTTTGGGTTTGCAGAATCTGTCAACTCACATATCCTGGGACGGTCATTTGATCTGCTTGACATCATTGCAAACCCTGCTGATCCGGTGTATACTAGTACGGAACGCCCAGATGAAATTCCCAGCACGCTGGTGCTACACCAGAATTATCCAAATCCATTCAATCCGACAACAGTCATTGAGTATGAGCTCAATGAAAGCAGTTCGGTTACCCTTCATGTATTTGACGTAGCTGGTCGATTGGTACGCACACTGGTAGATCAACACCTACCTGCCGGGAAACATACGATCAGGTTTCACGCAAATGGTCTCCCGGGCGGAACTTATCTCTACCAGTTACGCGTGGGGCATCAGGTCACCTCGCGAAGAATGGTGTTGTTGCGGTAAGAATCACGCCAAGCGATAAATCCTGCGGTTGCCAAACCCAGGTACAATAGGTACAAGAGAAGCGTGAGATAGAGTCCGGTTGCGAGGTATAGTCCAACATAAATCGTGTCGGTGACGATCCAGACTACCCAGCTTTCAAGAATTTTCCGGGCCGCCATCCAACTAGCGATGACGCTTAGCGCAGTGGTGAGGCCTTCAAGGATCGGATAGTCGGATGCAGTGATGTAGTTGAGGGCCAAGGCAAGTCCCGTGGTCCCCACTAGCGTAAGCAGAAGCAGCACTAACCCCGTCATTTGGTGAAGCCGGGTCACGAACAGGATTCCGCCCCCTGGGCCACCGGTTAACCAGGATTTCCATCCATAGACCGATATTCCAATGAAGAGCCCCTGCAGGAGCATCGTGGTATAGAGCCGTGCCTCAAAGAACACAACTCCAAAAAGGATGCTACTGATGATTGCAGTCGGCCATGTCCAGATATTCTGTCGAACGTTCAGCCATACGCACAGGATACCTGTCAGGACGGCGATGCTCTCAAATAGCATATCCAGGTTCATGGGATTCTGATGACATAGGCTCTACCTGCGCCAGAGCTCCCCGCAGCACCGACAAGTGCGGTATTCTCATACAAGTCAATAGAGTTGCCAAATGCGGCTTCTCCAATGTCAATAATTCCTTGGTAGCTCCATTGCCCATCTTGGCGGGCGTAGATGTACACCACACGATCAACATTGAAATTCAGCCGCAACTGTTCATCGTAGCCAACCACCAGCGCACGATCCTTATAAAGTGCTACCTCGGTACCGAAAGCTCCTTTTCGGTAGGGGGTTGGAGGTTCCAAAGTAGCCGTCTTCAGCCATGTCCCTGTCGAATCCCGTGTAAAGAGTGTCGCTTGCCCAGACTCGCGAGAACCAGCCCTAGCCTGCCCGACGAGTAGCTCATTCCCATAGAGGTCCAACGAAATATAAAAGTCCTCAATCTCCTCCAGCCGGGCAGACTCAGACCAGGATCCATTCTGATCGAGCTCAAAGATATATACGGATCCGGCCCGCCGACTGAAATAGGCACTGCTTGCTACGGCCAGAATATTATCATGAAGTGCTGCATTCCCGCCAAAAACGCCTCTTCGGATGTTCCCGGAACCGATTAATTGATGTTCCAGTCGCCAGCGGTCATTTTCTTTTTCGTAGATGTAGGCAGCACCATCCTTTTGGCTGCCGGGCGTCGGGTCTCCGGCAGTGGTAAGGAGTGCACGGTTATTGTGGATGGCGACGGCCGCACCGACAACTCCCCGACTCCCTTCGCCGGTCAGGCGTGCAGTTTGGTTCCATTCTCCTGCGTCATTTTCCTCATACACATAGACTGCATTCGAGCGTTCGGTTGCAAAGTATTCCTGGCTGGCGGCGACGAGAGCTACGCGGCCGTTGATCGCCACCTTCCGTCCAAAAGTAAGCCCTGCCTCACAATCTTTGGGCAGAAGTCGTGCAGTTTTCTCCCAATATCCGGTAGAATCGGTCAGTTCAAAGACATAAGCAGCTCCACCTCCATCGCCACAGGATTTTTCGCCACTAGCCCCGACAATTGCCCGCTTCCCATCCAATGCGACAGCAGTTCCAAAGTAATTTCCACTGGTTGTGTCGGCGTGCGGCAGCTTTGTGATCTGCCCTTGTACACAGAATGTGAGGCTAAATCCCCAGACAAGTACTACGCCGAATCTCAAGCGGGTGCGCATACGAGAATCTTTCATTGCAATGACTCCATGAGTGCCTCCCAATTTGCATACAGTTCATCCAACTCTTTCTTAATTGTTGCATAGGCATTGGTTGCTTCCTGCGAACGTACCGGGTCTGAATAGGTATTCGGGTCGGCTAAAGCCTTTTCCGCAACGACTTTCCGTGCCTCTGCCTCCGAGATGGCTGCTTCCGCCTCGTCGCAGAGCCGTTTTCGCTGGTGAGGGGTAAGTTCATCCGGTTTTGTGTGGCCATTCATTTTCGCCTCACGATAGGCCCGGTTACGTACCTCTGCTTCGCGTCGCTTTTCTTCTTTCGTTTTGGGACCACCAGATCGGGAGCGAGTTTTTGGGGTTGACTTGGGAGAAGCCTGCCGATCGTGCCTGATCTGTTTGAGGGAGCCATGATCCAAAGCCCATCGGTATTCAGAGTAGGTTCCCTCATAGGTGCGTACTCCCTGATCCCCAACATGCCAGATCACATTGGCTACATGGTCAAGGAAATGACGGTCATGACTCACCACCACAAATGTGCCATCGTACTGGCGGAGTGCTTCAATGAGCACTTTGATAGACTGAATATCAAGGTGGTTGGTCGGTTCGTCCAGAATCAGAAAATTAGCCGGGTTCACGAGGGTTCGGGCGAGTGCCAAACGACTCTTTTCGCCTCCTGAGAGTGCAGCGACCGGTTTAAATACGTCGTCTCCGGTGAACAGGAATGCCCCCAGTAGTGTGCGGAGGTAGACCTCTTCGCGTCCGATGGCTTCCCGGTTCAAGGATTCCAGTACGGTATCGGTTTCGGTCAATGCGTCCGCCTGGTGTTGAGCGAAAAACCGTACGTTTACGTTATGTCCCTCCTTGCGCTCGCCTTCGATCGTTTCGCTTCCAAAGAGGATCCGTGCCAGAGTGGATTTGCCGGCACCGTTTTTACCGATGAGCGCAATTTTTTGCCCGCGACTGATTTGCAGGGGGCCGGCTTGGTCAAACACGTGCACCGCAGGAGCATCCACACTGGTGTACACCTTTGAGAACGTGTTGAGTGACAAGACCGTCCGCCCAGACGGGTTGGGCGAAGGGAATCGGATTCGGATTTGCGCATCCGGAGATTCCGGTGGTGCAAGGCGCTCAAGTTTATCCAAGTGCTTAATGCGACTTTGGACTTGTCGTGCCTTCGAGGCTTTGTATCGAAAGCGTTCGATGAATCGCTGAGCCTGCTGGATTTCGCGCTGTTGATTTTCGTAGGCAGCCTGTTCAAGTACACGTCGTTTTTCCCGCTCCACCAGGAAGTAGTCATAGTCCCCCGTATATTCCGTAACCTGACCACGGTATAGGTGAGCGACCGTGTCAATCATTCGATTCAGAAAGTAACGGTCATGAGACACCAGGATAACCGTACCGGCATAGTTTTTCAGGTATTTCTCCAACCAGTCAATACTGACGATATCGAGATGATTGGTGGGTTCATCAAGGAGCAGTACATCTGGATTTTGCAGCAAAATGCGTGCAAGTGCTACCCGCATCCGATACCCTCCGGAGAGAGTATTGATGGGGCGATCAAGGTCATCAGAGACGAATCCCAGACCTTCCAGGACTGTTTCTGCACGTGCTTGTGCGGAATGTGCTCCCTGAACGGCGAGGCGCTCGTGGATGAGGTCCAACTCCAGTAGAATTTTTTCCTGATGGGCTCCAGGGGCTTCAAGGACACGGGTCAATTCTTCTTCCCGTTCCTGGAGTGCCTCGATGGCTTCAAATGCGGTCAGGGTTTCCTCTATGACAGATCGGTCGGAGTTCATCTCCTGCACATCCTGTGCCAGATAACCGACGGAGCCGGAGTGGGCAATTTCGCCGCCATCGGCTTCCAAATATCCTCCAATCACCCGTAACAGGGTTGTCTTTCCGGCACCATTGGGGCCAATCAGTCCAATACGCTTCCCATCGCCAACAGTCCAGGTGAGTCCTTTAAGAATCGGGTTTCCCCCGAGCGTAACCGCAATGTTCTGTAACTGAATCAAGGTCCTAAATCAATATGCGTTGCGACTGATAAATCCTTTCCAGACTGTTAGGATCATAATCTTCACATCCAGACGCAGAGACCAGTTTTGAATATAGTAGAGATCGTGCTGGATCCGTTTTTCCAGGGAGGTATTTCCGCGCCATCCATTAACCTGTGCCCAGCCGGTAATGCCTGCTTTCATTTTATGACGAAGCATATAGCGGGGGATACGGTCCTTGAAATCTTTAATGAATACCGGTCTTTCGGGCCGTGGGCCGACCACAGACATATCTCCTTTGACCACATTGATGAATTGGGGCAGTTCATCCAGAGATGTACGCCGGAGGATTCTTCCGATAGGGGTTGCCCGGTTTTCATCTTTTTTTGCCCATACGGCCCCCGATTCTTGCTCCGCGGTGATCGGCATGGAGCGAAATTTCAGCATGTAGAAGCATTTGCCATTGAGCCCCATCCGCTCTTGCCGGTAAAGAACCGGTCCCCTGGAAGAAAGAAGGACCAACAGAGCAATGATGAGCAGCAGAGGTGACAAAAGAATCAGAACCATGAGTGAAAACACAACATCCAGGCTTCGCTTGACAAATCGGCGAAAATCCATGGGTGCCTCGTCAATGATGTGCAGGACGGGGAGCCCATCTACATCCGTAATTCGGCTGTTGATAATATCGTGCTGCAGAAGGTCGGGAACGAGGCAAACATGTACCAGGCGTGTGGAAAGCGAGCTGATGAGCCGTTCAATTTTTCCTACAGCATGAAGAGGCAGAGCAATGTACACGTAATGGATTGGGTTGGATGCCGAATCTAAAAGGGGTAGTATGTCATCGACTTTGCCCAGAACATCCGGCTCATCGGTCTTATGGTCGTCCAGAAACCCAACCACCTGAAAGCCCATCCACGGATACAGCTCAAAGGATTTTGCCAAACGCCGGCCTGCATGACCAGCCCCAACAATGAGGACGCGGCGCAGATTACGTCCACGCTTGCGGGCATTACGCACGTAAAAGTAGATGCAGAGCCGCAAACCCAGCATAGAGAGTGGTGTGAGTGCGGCAAAGAGCAGGATGGTCAGCCGTGAAACATTAAAATCACGATAGAATGACAAAAATGCCATGGAGATGATCAGAGCTAGCCCGACGGATTTTGCAACACTTCGGATGAGGCTGGTCCACCGCTGTGCTCGATCAGGTACATAAAGCCCTGATGCCCAGAATGTGAGAGCGGCAGAGATCAGTATCCACGGGAAAAAGGTCAGATACCTGCTCAGCGGCTCCCATTGAGGGAGGGGGATCGGCCAGGTATCAAGTACTTCGAAACGGAGATAGTATGCAGCAATCCAGGCGCTCCCCACGAGGATCATATCTGCAAAGAATAGCAATTGCTGATAAAATCTACTCTGTTCCTGCAGCATGACGGAGTTTAGATCGGATGAGTTTGGTGCCGGGTCACAAATCGAGACATTACTTCAAAGACGCAGCAAGTTGTTTTGCGGCATTCAGGAGCACATTTGCCCCCTTCACACAGTCATTCCAGTGGGTATACTCCCGCGAAGAGTGACTGAATCCTCCCACGGAGGGAACAAAAATTAAGCCAGAAGGGCAAAGCAGTGCCATAGACTGTGCATCATGTCCTGCCAGCGAGGGCAGGCGCCGGCTGGTCAACCCAAGAGCAAGTGCTCCTGACTCAAGCGCTTCGATGATAGAAGGATCCATCTTACGTTCAATTACGGACTCGAGGTGTTGAAAGTTAACATTCAGATCAAATTCTTTTGCAGAATGCTTCGCCACCTTGTGCAGTGCTTGCTGTAACTGTTTGGCACGACCAGAATCTTCAGTACGCAGCTCCATGAATGCAGTTACCTGACCGGCCACGATATTGAAGGCGCCCGGTGAAAAGTTCATCCGCCCTACGGTGGCGACACAATCAGGGAATTGTTTGGTGATCGTCTCCTGGACCATCAGGCAAAATTTACTGGCCCCCAGTGCTGCATCATGTCGCTCGTTCATCGGAGTGGTTCCGGCGTGGTTGGCCTGCCCACCGAAGGTAACGAGGTACATGTGAATCCCGACCATACCGGTTACGATTCCAATGTCTGTTTGGCTTTTCTCAAGCCGGGTACCTTGTTCAATATGAAGTTCGAGATAGGCATGTAGATCCTTTGAATTCCGTGCAGCGGACAAGATCCCCTTGCTGGTGAGTCCCGCCCCCTCGAGTGCTCTCTGGAAAGCTTCAGGATCGCCTCTCGGATGGTCAAGATCTTTTTGGGTAAGCTGCCCGGATGCAGCACGGCTCCCAAGAAGCGACACCCATGTCCCCTCTTCATCAGTAAAATCAATGGCCTCGAGCGGTATATCTGGATAGTGCTCACGTAGAACCTGGATCACTTCAAAGGCCGTTGCGATTCCCAACGTCCCATCAAAGCGCCCGCCGTTTGCTACGGAGTCGAGATGGGATCCCAGGAGCAGTACCGGTTTCGTTTTGCTCGAAGGGGAGTGACAGGCAGAGAGGTTTCCTGCATCATCTTCTCGGATCGTAAGACCCCGTTGTCGGATCATGCCCCGGAATGTCTCCCGTGCAGCCAAGTGCGCTTCGCTGAGAGCAGGTCGGTTTAGTCCACCGTCTGGCGTAGCTCCATCCAAGGTTAAGCGCTCGTAATCCTCCCGGAATCTAGCGTCGTTTACCCGTAAGGTGCTCTCAGAAATCGTCATATTTTATGTGACAGCATCCCCCAAGTGTAGGGATGTAACAGATTCGGTTCAAACGTGGTCAGATGTATGCTCAATTCTTCAGAGTGGGTCTACAGACAACGAGATATCAGTCGCATGCGCGGAGTGCGTGAGGGCACCACAAGAGATATAGTTGACCCCTGTTGCAGCGATGAATGGCGCCGATTCCAACGTAATCCCACCGGTTGCCTCGGTTGTGATACGGCCGGCAATGCAATCTACGGCCTGTTTTAGTCGTGAGCAGTCATAGGAGCCATCGGGGCGGGTGGTTGTCATGTTATCAAGAAGGAGTGCGTCAATCATTGACGCAACCGATAATGCCTCGGTTACTTCTGCCATGGTTCGGGCTTCCACATCAATCAGATAGCCAGGTAATTGATTCGAGGCGCGTTGGACGGATTCAGCAAGTCCCCCCACCACTTCAATGTGATTGTCTTTAATCAGGATCCGGTCAAACAGTCCGATTCGATGGTTCGTGCCACCTCCCAACAGGACAGACCATTTATCCAGGAGACGCAATCCAGGGGCGGTCTTTCGTGTGTCCCGAATACGTACTGGGTAGTCTCTTACACTGGCAACCATTTTGGCGGTTGCAGTCGCGATCCCGCTCATTCGCTGCAGCAGGTTCAACGCCATGCGCTCTGCCGTCAGGATAGAGCGCATGGCCCCAGTCACCACACCAATGATTGAATCAGCCAGCACGCGATCCCCGTCGTTTACAGTCCAGTTGCATTGTATCGCTGGATCGACCAAGTGGAATACACGCTGGGCAACGGTAAGGCCGGCGATCACGCCGCTTTCTCGCATCAGCAGAGTTGCCCAGCCCTGGTGGTATTCCGGCACGAGTATTTGTGAGGTAATATCTCCTGTGCCAACGTCCTCTTGTAGAGCACCTTGAAGGATCTGCTCTAACTGCCTGGATGGCAGATAGTGGGGGAGTTGCTCATGATTAGACATGGGAGTTTATGCGGCTGCGCTGAACTCACCGATGCGGTCGAGACGCTTTACGCGTTGACTTAGAAGGGCATCTTTTGGCAATTGGGCCAGATCTCGCAGCGTATCGCAAATCGCCTGGCCAACTAGGTCAAAGGTTGCACTCGGATCGTGGTGAGCACCTCCCAAGGGTTCTTCGATGATCTGATCAACAATGCCGATATCGGTGAGATCAGATGCGGAGAGCTTCAGGGCCCTCGCGGCCTCCTCTTTATAGTCCCAGGATCTCCACAGTATTGAGGAGCAGCTTTCTGGAGAGATAACAGAATACCAGGCATTTTCCAGCATCAGCATCTGATCACCAACTCCAATCCCAAGCGCCCCTCCAGATGCTCCTTCTCCAATCACAACCACAATGATCGGAACTGGAAGCCGCGCCATGATAAACAGGTTTCGGGCGATTGCTTCCGCCTGTCCGCGCTCTTCTGCTTCCATGCCGGGATAAGCGCCGGGTGTATCAAGGAGGCAGATAATTGGTTTGCCAAACTTTGCAGCCAGTTCCATGTGCCGCCGAGCTTTACGATATCCCTCAGGATTGGGCATACCGAAGCGACGATGCCGGCGTGCTTTTGTATCTCGTCCCTTCTGGTGTCCCAGGATCAGTACCGTGTGATCTTTATATCCGTGATGGTCCCCACGCAGGGTAGCAAAACCACTGACGATAGCGGGGTCATCCCCAAAACACCGATCCCCATGCAGCTCGACGAACCCTTCTGTAAGGGCACTGATATAGTCATTGGTATAGGGCCTCAGTGGATGCCGGGCAATCTGTACCCGTTGCCAGCGGGTCAGGCTGCCGTAGATGGACTTACGGAGACCTTCAATCCGTGCGGAGAGAGCGTCAATTTCGGAAGAAAGATCAATCTCACCTGCGTCAATTTCGCGCAATTCGTCAAGCTTATCTTCCAATTCGACGATCGGTTTTTCAAAGTCCAGCAGAAATTTATCCGACTTCTTGGTCATACGTGCCTTATCCTTGTAAGGGGGGAGCGAGTCAACAAGTGCGTCGAGAGACGGTTCCTACACCAGTCCGCGCAGTGCACGTACGGCGATCAGCCAATCCATCACGGCTGACTGGTTCCGTACGTAGTACCAGTAGGCCTGCTCAATTTCTTCAGGCGGCCGTTTGAGGCGGGGTCCCAGCATTTCGCTGGCTGCAAAGACGCCCGTTTGCAGCTTCCATTCGGGCGCCGGGACAAACTCATCCCTTTCGTCAAAGCCGATCAGGGATCGTTTGCCAAGTAGAACGGCAGTCCATTGACGGATGCGCTCATACCTGCGTGCCCATCTGGAATGTGGGCCTGCAATTTTGGAGATCAGCAAAACACCTGGATGAATGAGAGCTCCCACAAGGGCTGCAATAATATCAGATACGCGCCGGGCGGTATGCGACCGCAATGCGCCGATGACTTCTTCCGCTTCCAGCAGCATTCGGCTGCCTAGGTTTTCAATAGACGCTTTTCCGATCAAGTGATCTTGTTCTTCTGCTAGGATATACGTATGCACCGGGGTTCCCGCAAGTTTTTGCATGAGTGCAAAAATCTCCTTGTTGGTTAGGCTGGAAGACACAAAAATCGCGGATTCAATGTCATGGACGCGCGCGATATCGCGCAATTGGTCATAGGTCCCTAGGTGAGGAAGATTTGATGAGCTGTCGTGATCATGGTCGCGCGTTGCGATTCCCACGAGCACATGTTGCGATAGCTGCTGCGGGGCGAGTACATTTGCGTCATGGAGCTCACCGACCACGAGCGTTCTTCTTCCTAGACGTTTGCTGGCCTTAGGGATCAGGCGAACGGCGGAAAGAAGCAGCAAGCAGGCAGGCAGGCTTGCAATCACAACCATACGCGAAAATGCGATCTGCTTGACAAAGAATGACAGTGCTGAGAGCGCCG
>JAPPBZ010000315.1 GCA_026702635.1 Bacteroidota bacterium | reverse complement strand
GTATTGTCGAGGGCGGGGGTCAATCTCAAGAGCATCCAGATACCAGTCGTAGAGGACACGGTTGGTAGAAAATTCAAGAGTACAGATCGAATGTGTGATTCCCTCGATGGCATCTGATTGCCCATGCGCCCAGTCATAGAATGGATAGATGCACCACTGATCCCCTCTGCGGTAATGTGTCGCATGTCGAACACGGTACATGAGCGGGTCACGCATCTTCATGTTTGGGTGTGCCATGTCAATCTTGGCACGAAGGACACAGGCACCATCGTCAAATTGTCCCAAACGCATGGCCTCGAACCGATCCAGGTTTTCTTCGGGTGAGCGATCACGATACGGGCTATGGCTCCCAGGAGAGGTAACAGTGCCCCGCATTCCCCGGATAATATTCTCTGGAGAATCATCGACGTATGCCAACCCCTTTTGGATGAGTTGGCATGCCCAATCATACAGCGTCTCAAAGTAATCGGAGGCGTAGTACTCGTGCTCGCCCCAATCGAAGCCTAGCCATCGCAGATCTCGCTTGATGGCATCTACGTATTTCTGGTCTTCTGTTTCAGGGTTTGTATCGTCAAAACGTAAGTGACACTGGCCGCCGTACTCGGCGGCTAACCCGAAATTCAGGGTACTGCTCTTTGCATGCCCAATATGAAGAAATCCATTCGGCTCGGGTGGAAATCGCACAACGATGCGTTCATGTGTCCCTGCGTCAAGGTCCCTGTTGATGATCGTTCGGATAAAATCGCTAGTAGTTGATGATTGTGCCATTGAATCAGAATGGGGATTTATAGATTATCTAGGTTGTGTTTCAGTCAATGGATAGGGAAACAGGATGCCCCTTGCGGCATAGAGTTTTTTCTCTGACATAATGAACCCCGCCATACATGGCATGCAGGGCAGAGTCAAACGAATTGCAAATCTCATAGATCACGAAGTAAAATGTGGGCTGCCTCGTTGACCGTGCACTCGCCCTGGATGACTTGTTTCTGAAGTTGTTGCAGTTCATGCTGAAGATCTTTAGATTTGCTGAAGCGTGTCAAAAAGAGTTCTTTTGCAGCTTCAAAGATCGCAGATTTGATCTGTTCATGACGTCTTCGATCGAGTTGCCCGTTTTTTCTTGCTGTGTGCTCAAACTCCTTGATCGCATCCCAGATATCCACGATCCCGGTATTTTCGAGTGCACTGCTGATCATGACTTTGGGAATGGCGGAGCGGTTTGGAGAAAGGGCAAGCGCACGCCGGTAGGTTTTGGCAGTAAGGGCGGCCTTCTCTCTCAGGGGGCCATCTGCCTTGGAGACGGCAATGAGATCTGCGGTCTCAAGAATGCCGCGTTTGATTCCCTGTAGTTCGTCGCCGGCATGTGCCAGTACCAGTAAAAGGACCACATCAACTGTCTGCCGTGCGGCATACTCCCCCTGGCCGGTACCGACCGTCTCAATCAGGATAGGGTTATATCCCGCAGCATCGCAAAGAAGGATTGCAGAGCGTGTGGCGTGGGCAAGTCCACCCGTGATAGTTCCAGAGGGGGAGGGGCGAATGAATGAGTCAGGATGTTTTGCAAGCCGGGGCATACGTGTTTTATCACCCAGAATACTCCCACCGGTTCGGGGGCTAGATGGATCAATCGTCAGGACAGCAACCTTGTTTCCAGACTCAACCAGATGCATCCCAAGTGCCTCAATGAACGTGCTTTTCCCGACTCCCGGAGCACCAGTGACTGCAACGCGGAGCGCGGTATCCGTTTTGGGAAGCAGAGAGCTAAGTAGACGTTCCGATGTTTCCTGGTCCGTCTCCAATGTGCTTTCCAGAAGTGTAATCCCCTGGCTGAGGCTCATGCGATCCCCGGCCAGAATCCCCTTTGCCAATAGTTCAATTTCAGGACTTCGGAGCATGATCATCCAGTAAACGGTGCAGAATCGTAATTGCTGCCTCTGCGATGACGGTTCCAGGGCCAAAAATTTCACGGACCCCCGATTGGTGAAGTAAGGGGTAGTCCTCGGCTGGAATGATTCCTCCGACAACGACTTCAATGTCACTCCGGTGATGCTGCTCCAAAATCTTCATGAACTCAGGCACAAGCGTTCTGTGAGCGCCAGCAAGACTGGAAATGCCCGTAATATGAACATCATTTTCAATCGCTTGGCGGGCAACTTCTTCAGGGGATTGAAAGAGCGGTCCCACATCAACGTCAAATCCCAGGTCGGCAAATGCCGTGGCAATCGCCCGTGCCCCACGGTCGTGCCCGTCTAGGCCAAGCTTCGCGACCAAGATCCGCGGTCGGCGTCCTGAGCGGTCTGCAAACTGATCTGCAAGGAAGCGGGCGCGATCAGTAGCTTGATCGGTTTCCATAACGGCAGAGTAAATACCGGTAACGGTTTCGTTGTGGGCAGTGTAACGGCCAAATACGGTTTCGAGGGCACTGGAGATCTCTCCCAGCGTCGCACGATCCCGCGCTGCCTCTACTGCGGCGTCCAGTAAATTTAAGTTCTTTTGGGATGCGGCAGCGTGTAGGTTTTCCAGAGACGCACGTACCTTTGTCATATCCCTGGATTTCTTCAGTTCTTCTAATCGGCGGGACTGATTGGCGAGCACTTCTGCATTGTCGACTCGAAGTAGCGGGATCTCGGTATTCGCCCCGGATTGGAAGGCATTCACGCCGACAATGATTTCGTCCCCCCGATCAATATGTGCCTGTTTGGCAGCAGCGGCTTCCTCGATTCTCATCTTGGGAAAGCCGGTCGCAATAGCTTTTGTCATGCCTCCCATCGACTCAATTTCTTGGATATGCTTCCATGCCTGGTGCATTAATGTGTGAGTAAGATGTTCAACCAGGTAGGAGCCTCCCCAGGGGTCAATCGCGCGGGTCAGCCTCGATTCCTCCCGCAGAATCAGCTGCGTATTGCGGGCAACTCTGGCCGCGTGTGTTGAAGGAAGTGCAAGTGCTTCATCCAGTGCATTCGTGTGTAGCGATTGGGTTTGGCCGCAAACGGCAGAGAGTGCCTCAAGGGTCGTGCGAGCTACATTATTGTGGGGATCCTGTGCAGTAAGGCTGTAGCCTGAGGTCTGGCAATGCATGCGCAGGGCCATGGACCTCGGGTTCCGGGGAGCAAATGGCTGGATGAGTCTAGCCCAGAGCAAACGGGCGGCCCGGAGCTTGGCAATCTCCGTAAAATGATCCATGCCAATCCCGAAGAAAAAGGAGAGTCTCGGTGCGAAGGAATCAATCTCCAGGCCGCGATCAAGACCGGTGCGTACGTATTCGAGTCCGTTGGCAAGTGTGTAGGCAAGCTCCAGGTCAGCTGGCGCTCCGGCTTCGTGCATGTGGTACCCGCTGACAGATACGGGATTGAAGCGGGGCATCTTATGGGCACACCATTCAATAATATCCCCTGCAATACGCATGGAAGGTGCGGGCGGGTAGATATAGGTGTTGCGCACCATGAATTCTTTCAGAACGTCGTTCTGAATCGTACCGCTAAGCTGGTTGGGTTGCACCCCGAATTCCTCTGCCGCTACGATGAAAAATGCCATGATGGGCAACACCGCACCGTTCATGGTCATGGACACGCTCATATTTTCAAGCGGAATATCTGCAAACAGGATCCGCATGTCCTCAACACTGTCAATTGCAACTCCCGCCTGTCCAACATCACCATGGACGAATGCATTGTCGGAGTCGTATCCTCTGTGTGTCGGGAGATCAAAGGCGACCGAGAGCCCGCGTTGGCCTGCCGCGAGCGCATTTTTGTAAAAAGTATTGGATTCTTCTGCCGTGGAAAATCCGGCATATTGCCGGATCGTCCATGGGCGCATCGTGTACATGGATGCATAGGGGCCGCGCAGGAAGGGGGGGATGCCTGCAGCATAATCCAGATGCTCAAATGCTTCCATGTCGGCGGCGCCATACTGGAGGCTTTTTTCGCTGGTCTCAGGCTCAATCCCAGAAGAGGTCCTGGATCGCTGGAAGGGGATGGATGCAAAATCAGGCCGCATGATTCTCCAGCAGGTTTAAGAGGCGGTCGGCAGCAACATGAAATGGCTCCCCAACAGAGAGGTGAACTGCTTCATTTTGAGCGTTCTGAGCCAGGAATCCTCCAGAGGTCTCCGTGACGGTAAGATCTGCTTCTTCAGGATGGATTGTGCATGCACATAAATCCAACAGACGTTGAAGCCAAAGGTGGTCGCACGCCCCGTGAATCATGACACGCGTCCTACCTATCGCTTTAGCGCGAAGGCGAATATGTTCAAGTGAGGCGGCGATGCTATTTGTCTGCGGGGCTGCTTGCTCCACCTGATCAGAGAGGTACGTATTGATACCCACGATGATCTCCTTGCCCGTATAGATGGCGGTTTTTCGCTGCACATCTGCATGTTGGATCTCTTTTTTGATCCAGGGGGTTGCTTTTTGTAGTCCCCCTGCTGCTTCAATCTTTTGAAAGAGTTTCCAGGCAGCGCGCCCAAGAGCATCTGTCAGGTGCTCAATCATCCAGGATCCCGCCGCTGCATCTGCAATGGTGCCGAGCCTCCCTTCGTGACGCAATATTTGCTGTATTCGCAGGCTCGATCCAATGCCAGAGGAGACCACCACGTTACAGCCTCCAAGAATCGCGGCTGCATGCTGGAGGGTCTGGCGGACTAGGTGTGTATCAGGGTCCAGCACCGACTCATAACGACGGCTTGGGATTCCCACGACAGGAATGGTATGCGTCTGCACAGAATAGGCTTGCAGAACCTCCCTCGCACACAGGCGCAGTGCACGCAGTCGGGCAATGTCCAACAGATAGCGCTCTCCAACCGGGACACGAAAGTAGACATGTTCAGCGCTGCAATCAGGTGCAAGCTCCGCCATCAGGTCGGATAATTGTGCCAATCCGCAGGCCATCTCCTGCACATGAGTTGCGCCCTGGTCATGCCAGGTCTCAAGGTCAATGCACTCTGTCCATAACCCGGTTCCCGTTGCGGCCTGCAAATTTGTACGGCTCGATTGCGGTCCGGGGAGAATGGTTGCGCCACGAAGCTGCGCAGGTTCATATCCTTTTTTCCTTGCCTTGGTGCGAAGAGTCTGGATAAATTCTAGATCTACGCCTTCGCCGCGAAAAAAGAGAGGGATTTTTCCAAGGGGCAGTTCTTCTGGAACAGGGGTTGGCTCTGGCAGAACAAATCCCAGTGTTTCCGCACCAGCATCCAGGGCGGCTGCAGCATTTTCTAGATCAACATCAGCACGAATGAGCCATCCGCTGTGATCAAGTATAGGAGAGGGCTGCGACGCACCCCGTCGATAATATGGCTGGAGCGCAATTTCCTCAATGGGTTGCCAGGATAGATCGCCCGGGATCAGGTCCTGCCACTGTTTGTCCTCAACAGCGGGAAAAAAATTCAGTAAGTCCAGAGGCTCTCTCATCTTTAAAGGATGATCACCCATTCCGTAGGATCTTAATAAGGTCGAAGATAACGATGCCATAGGCGACGGCAACGTTCAGGGACTGCTTGGCACCATACTGTGGGATCTCCAGGGCACAGTCTGCCTGATTGATCAGGGACTGGTCTACCCCGGAGAGTTCGTTACCGATGACCAGGCAAAGCGGAAAATAGTCATGGGAGACCGCGGAAACAGGTATGGAAGAATCGGTAAGTTCCAAGACAGCGACAGTATAGCCCAGGCTGCGTAAATGATCAATTGCAACCGTTGCGTCTGGTTCGTAGCTCCAAGGCACCGTGTCCTGGGCACCGAGGGCAGTCTTGTGCATTTGAGGATTCTCGGGAGTTGCCGTAATTCCCGTGAGGAGTATACGTTCAACAAGGGCACCATCCGAGCTGCGAAAGATGGCGCCTACATTGTGAACTGATCGTATATTGTCCAGCACAACGGTGACCGGGTGACGTGGCAGCAACCGGACCTGATCGGCAGATGGTCGATCAATTTCTTCATGACGGAGTTTTCGCATCTTAAGTTGAAGTGATTGTAGCAATTGACGGTACGGCTGCGTCGGGTAAGAGTACCATGGCGCATCAGGTTGCTGAAGTCTCGGGATTCGTATTCATGGATTCCGGTGTGATGTATAGGGCAGTGGCGTTTGGGTTCCTGAAGTACCATATAGAAAGTACTGAGCGCGGTGCTGCGGCCTATTTACCAAAGATGAATCTAAGGGTCAATTGTATTCAATCCCGTACAAAGGTTTACGTTGACGAGGAAGACGTATCCTCCCGGCTTCATACCTCCCGGATCACAGAAATGTCCAGTCGGATCGCGATGCTGAAGGGCGTCCGGGAATTTTTGCTGGAGGTCCAACATGAGATCGGGGATCGCTTCGATGAGGATCCGGGGGTGGTTGCAGTTGGTCGAGACATTGGAACGGTAGTCTTCCCGGATGCGGAGTGGAAATTCTTCGTCACAGCTTCTCCCGAAGTACGGGCCCGTCGCCGACTTGCCGAGCTTTCTCAAACGGGGATTGAGACCTCCTTCCAGGAAGTCTGCGATGCAATTATTGAGCGGGATCGTCAGGATTCACAGCGCGTGATCGCACCCCTTAAAAAAGCGTCCGATGCAATCGTGATCAACACGGATGATCTGACCCCCGATGAGCAGGCAGCTGTCGTACTCGAATATATCTTGGAACGATAAATCTTTGGGAATAGTACAAATGGGCTGCATGGCACCCGTGTCTGCGATTTATATCGCAACTTCCTGCACGTAAGTGTCCACTTTAAATTTTAAAACCCTCACCTGATGCTGATGCAAAGGAAGTGCATCCTACCTAACATCGGGTCAAATTTTGATGTCAGAAGAAAAACAAGCAATCGTAGAGGACTCTGTCAAAACGGAAAGTCCAGAGCCAAAGATAGAAGAGAATAATGCTAGTGCACCGCCAAGTTCGGCGGATCAGTCATTGGAGCCAGATCCCAGTACTACCGCCGATACAGTTGATAGTACACCCGCGGAACCCTCTGAGTCCGCTTCTGAGGTGGCCACTGCTGTAGAGACCGCCTCGGAAACATCAGAGGAATCAACTGAATCGGAGACGCCTTCGGATGCTGCCGTGGATACGTCAGTGGCAGAAACATCCGAGGAGCCAACTGAAGCGGACGACGTAGCAGCTTCCGATACGACGGAGGTCGCAGTGGTGACTGCTTCATTGCCCTCGGATGCTGCCCCTGATGATGCGGAGGTCGCCGAATCTCCAGAAGAGCCTCAAGACGCAGAGCCTGTCGCCCCGGAAGATATTGGTGAAGAGCCACTCAGGGTAGGATATACAGGAGAAATTCTCGGAGAAGTCATTCCACTTTCCAGCCTAGACGCACAGGTGGGAACCACCGATGAGGAGCAGGCGGAAGCAGAAGAGCTGATCAAACTTATTGATAGTTCACTCAGCAAAGTCTCGAAAGATGAGATTGTAACGGGACGAATTATTTCGATCAGTGACAAAGATGTCGTGATCGATATCGGGTTCAAAAGTGATGGCGTGATCCCCAAGAGCGAATTTTCAGGTGAGTTGAAGATCGGGGATGAGGTCGAGGTCTACCTCGAGCGGATTGAAAACTATCATGGCCAACTCGTGCTTAGTAAAGAAAGGGCAGAGAAAGTTCGACGTTGGGAGCAGGTGGAGGATGCGTTCAAAAACGGAACTGTGTTGGAAGGGACGATCGTCCGGCGGATTAAAGGCGGCATGCTGGTACATTTGATCGATGGGTTGGAGGCGTTTTTGCCTGGATCTCAGATTGACATGCGCCCTGTGAGAGATTTTGATTCATACTTGGATCGCAAGATGCAATTCAAAATCGTCAAGATTAATGCCGAGAACGAGAACGTGGTCGTTTCCCATAAAGCACTGATTGAGCGTGAGCTCGCCTCCCAGCGAGAGAGCATCCTTTCCACCATGGAGACGGGGCAGGTCCTGGAGGGAATTGCCAAGAATATCACAGACTTTGGGGTATTCGTTGATCTGGGTGGAGTTGACGGTCTTCTTCATATCACAGACCTCACCTGGGGCCGTGTCTCTCATCCAACCGAGGTCGTCTCACTCGACGAGGAGTTGAAAGTTGTTGTGCTTGAGTACGACAAAGAACGTCAGCGTATTTCATTGGGTCTGAAGCAGTTACAGCCTCATCCATGGGAGAATATTGAAGAGCGCTACAAGCCAGGGGATATTGTGGAAGGCAAAGTCGTTTCCATCACGGATTATGGTGCATTTCTCGAGCTTGAGCAAGGGATTGAAGGGTTAGTGCATGTCTCAGAGATGAGTTGGACCGGACATATCCGCCATCCGTCGCAGCGGGTCTCATTGGGGCAGGTCGTGAAAGTCTCTGTCTTGAGCATAGATCACGATATGAAGAAGATCTCGCTCGGGATGAAGCAGTTCGAGGTCAATCCTTGGGAAGGCATTGCAACGCGCTATCCTCCCGGGACCGTGCTTCGGGGCCGTGTACGCAACATCACTCACTTTGGAGCTTTCGTTGAAATTGAGCCGGGGATTGATGGATTGGTGCATGTATCCGATCTGTCCTGGACCAAAACGATCAACCATCCCAGTGAACTGATCAAGAAAAGGCAGGAACTCTCTGTCGTTGTTCTGGATGTGGATGAGAAGCGTCAGCGGATTGCTCTTGGGCATAAGCAGATTGAGACAAATCCATGGACCAATCTCGCAACGGTTTATGAGACCGGGACAGACCATCAGGCGAAGGTTGTACGGATCGACCGTAAGGGCCTGACGGTAGAGTTACCTCTTGAAGTTGAGGCTCTCGTACCTAGCAGTGAACTCAAGAACAAGCACGAGAGTGGGTTCCCGCCATATCAGGAAGGAGATGAGTTGGATCTCCGAGTGATTCAACTGGATGTGAGCCAAAAAAAGATCGTGATGAGTGAAATTGCCAGAGACAGGCAGGAACAGGCTCAAGAACGCCAGAAAGAGGAACATGCTAAGCGTGCGCAGCGTCGAGCGGAAGAGAAGGCGGTTCGTCAACATACGAAGCGTGAGCAGGCAGCGAGCGGTCCCACTACGATTGGAGAACTCAGCGGACTTGAATCACTAAAAGCAAAATTGGAGGAGCAGGAAAAGGTATCTAGCACGAAGGCTTCTGAAGAAGAGGCGCCCGATACAGAAGCTTCAGAGGCGAAGACTTCTGAGGAAGAAGCGCCCGATGCGGAAACACCAGAGGTGAAGGCTTCTGAAGAAGAGGCGCCCGATGCAGAAGCTTCAGAGGCGAAGGTTTCTGAGGAAGAAGCACCCGATGCGGAAGTGCCAGAGGCGAAGGCTTCTGAGGAAGAAGCGCCCGATGCAGAAGCGCCAGAGGTTGAGGTCTCTAAGGAGGAAGCGTCCGTGGAAGAAGTATCCGATGCGGAAGCGCCAAAGACAAATACCTCCAAGACAAAAGCGTCCGCTAAGAAGGCACCAAAGGCGAAGGCTTCTGAGACAAAAGCGTCCGCTAAGAAGGCGCCAAAGGCGAAGGCTTCTGAGACAAAAGCGTCCGCTAAGAAAGCACCAAAGGCGAGGGCTTCTAAGAAAAAAGTATCCGATACGGATATATCAGAGGTAGAAGCTGCCAAGGAAGAAGCTTAAATCATGAAATAATCGGCCTGGAGAACAGCCTGCCACAGATGAGCACCTCGTTCACGGATGAGGAGTACATTTTCAGCTGGTTACTGCTACGATGATGAGAGTTGCTTTTTTCGCGTCTTATGCAACCTGTTGGGCTCATCGCTGCCTTTTCTGCAGCCTGAAGTCGTGCACTTGAGATGAACGTACGAACCACTCTCAGTTCACTTGGAATATCTGATGTGGGGCCTGGGCTCATCATTGGCTCCTCTGCACACCCTGGTGGAGGACCTCGCATAGAAGTTCATAGTCCCATTGATGGCAGCCTGATTCAGCATGTTGGCTCGGCAACTTCGACAGAAGTAGCACGAGGCTGCGAGGCTGCATATCACGCGTTTCTTTCATGGCGGATCGTCCCCGCACCCCGTCGTGGAGAGCTAGTCCGTCAATTGGGACAGATGCTGCGAGAGCACAAAGAAGAGTTGGGCTACTTGGTCACCCTGGAGGCAGGTAAGATTCAATCAGAAGCAGAGGGGGAGGTGCAGGAGATGATTGATGTGTGTGATTTTGCCACCGGGCTGAGTCGCCAACTCTATGGGTCTACCATCCAAAGTGAACGTCCTCAGCATCGGCTGATGGAGCAGTGGCATCCTTTGGGGGCAATCGGTGTGATTTCGGCCTTTAATTTTCCTGTGGCTGTGTGGTCCTGGAATGCAGCCTTAGCGCTGGTCTGTGGGGATCCGGTAGTTTGGAAGCCTTCCGAGAAGACACCACTGACTGCATGGGCGTGCCATAACCTTCTGATGAGGGTAGTCCGTGACTTTGAAGATGCTCCAGATGCGTTGAGTGTAGTGGTCAATGGTGGTCGTGATGTAGGAGAGGCATTGGTTGACTCTGCATATTTGCCATTGATTTCGGCAACCGGGTCCATTGCAATGGGGCGGGCTGTAGGGCAACGTGTGGCCAAACGACTGGGGCGCTCACTGTTGGAACTTGGAGGCAATAATGCGCTCATCGTCGCTCCAGGTGCAAATATGGATCTCGCGGTGAAGGCAATTACCTTTGCTGCAGTGGGAACCGCAGGACAGCGATGTACGACGCTTCGCCGTCTAATTCTTCACAAGAGTGTAAAGGATGAACTATTGTCACGTCTGCTCCGTACCTGGGGATCCATAAGGATTGGGGATCCACGCGAAAGCGATGTATTGGTAG